>JAPPHZ010000001.1 GCA_028820935.1 bacterium
GGCGTACCCGCAGCGGTACGTCGAGGAAGCGGAACGCAGCGACGGGACGCCGATGACCGCCAGAACACGCCAAGCTGTTGCGCAGACAGACCACTAGTCGGGAGTGGATCCGACGCCGTAGGTGGTTGAAGTTGAAGTGGGCAAGCTTGTAGAAGCAGATGAGTCGTATGCGGTACCGGAGTAGTGACCTATTACTGCTCGGCGAGAGCTGCTTCGAGGATCTTGGCCTTGTCCAGAGTGCCTTGTTCGCCCACAGTGACAGTGACCTTGTCTATGTCGCCGGTGAAGGCGAAAGGCGCCTCGTAGTCCGCGCAGACGGACAGCCCTCTGTCCAAGCCGCAGTTCAAGCTGCCGTGGGCCGGGAAGACCCAGGGAATCGTCATGCCGATGCGGCCCTCGACGGGCTCGGCATCCCCGACGATCAACCGTACGTCGCCGCGATGGTCCGCTTCTCTCGTGTAGATGACCGAGACCCTGACCCGGCGGTCACCCGCGGGTAGTGGAGCGGTCACCCGGTACTCCCGGATGCCGCACAGGTTGTAGACGAACCGGATCTCCCCGTTCTTGGCGAAGAGGGTGTAGCCGCCGAAGCGGTTGCCGTGGGCGAAGATGACACCCTCGGTCACGCCGGACGGGTTCTGCGTAATGCTTGTGGAGATGCGGAAGTCCCGGTTCAGTGTGTTGACCGCTCCCCGGGCGAAGATGGGTTGGGAGTTGGGCAGGTACTCGTACGTATCCCGGTCGGGACCGATGGAGGGACGGGGGTCTGGCCAACGTTCGTGGCCACGGTCGTCGATGGGGAGGACGTTGTAGCGGCCCGCCTCGACCCACCAGCGATCGACAAGGTCCTGGACGACTTCGGGATACTTGTCGGCCAGGTCGGAAGTCTCGTTGGGGTCGTCCTCCATGTTATAGAGGAACCAGCGGTCCTGGTCGAAGTTGCCCCGGCTGCTCATGGGAGCATGGTCGGCGACCGCCTTCCAGCCGTCGTAGTAGATGGCGCGATGCCCGAGCATCTCGTAGTACTGCACCAGCTTGCGGGACTTGGCCTCGGGCTCCAGGACGCTGTACCACATACTCAGCCCTTCGATCTCCGACTGGCGGACGCCGTCGATACTTGAGGGAGGGTCGATGTTCAGTGCCTCCAGGATGGTGGGCATGACGTCGGTCACATGGTGGTACTGGCGCCGTATATCACCGGCGCCCTGGATCCCGTTCGGCCACCGGATGATGAATGGGTCAGCGATCCCGCCCTGCCACACCGAGCGCTTCCACTCCCTGAACGGTGTGTTGCCGGCCATCGACCAACCGCGTGGATAGTGGTTCATGTAGCCGGGTCCGCCTATCCCGTCGATGTGCTCGAGCAACTCGGAGAACTGCGGGAACAGTGCGTTGTACATGGCGTACTCGTTGACGATCCCATGCTCCTGGCCTTCCAGGCTGGCGCCGTTGTCGGAAAGGAACACGATCATTGTGTCGTCCAGGCGACCTATCCCGCGTAGGAACTCCACCACTCGCCCGATCTGCTGGTCGGTGTGGGTGATGAAGCCGGCGTACACTTCCTGCATACGGGTGTACAGGCGTCTGTGGTCGTCCGACAGCGTGTCCCAGGCCGCCACCCCCCAGTTTCGCTCCGGGAGTTCCACCGATTCCGCCATGAGCCCGAGCTCCTTCTGGCGGTCCAATACCCGCTGCCGTTCCACGTCCCAGCCCTCGTCGAAGGTACCCCGGTAGGCGTCGGCGTACTCTGGAGGCACGTGGTGGGGCGAGTGCCCGGCTCCGTAGGCTAGGTATAGGAAGAACGGCTTGGCGGGATTAGCCGAATGGGCGCCCGCCAAGTAGTCGATGGCCCGGTCGGTCAGGTCGACGCTCAGGTGGTAGCCATTTCCGCCGGGACGGTCGACGAAGTAGTTGTCCTGGGCGAGGGCGCCCGGGTGCCAGTGGTCGATCATTCCCATCAGGAAACCGTAGAACCGTTCGAAACCCCGCCCCAGCGGCCAGCGGTCGAACGGTCCCACCGGGGTCTGTTCGTAGTCCGGGGTCAAGTGCCACTTGCCCACCGCGAAAGTGTTGTATCCGCGATCCCGCAACACCTCCGACAGCATGCCGTGCTCCGGGGGCATTACTGCGTTGTGGCCCGGATAGCCCATCGCCAGCTGCGGGATACTGGCCATGCCGCAACTGTGATGGTTCCGCCCGGTCAGCAGCGCCGCCCGCGTCGGTGAGCACAAGGCGGTGGTGTGGAAAGCCGAGTAGCGGATCCCGTCGGCCGCCAGCGCGTCAATGTTGGGCGTGCGGATCGACGACCCGTAGCACCCGATCTGTCCGAAGCCGACGTCGTCCAGGAGGATCACCACCACGTTGGTCTGGCCGTCGGCAACGGGCGAGGATTGCGGCCAGCGAACCTCGGACTCTTCTCTCGTCTTTCCGACTCTCTGAGGACCGCCCATCACCTGCTCCAATCAAGCCTCGCCGGGGTCGGGGGGTTCCTACCGGCCGTCCTGGGCTGCCGAGTCATCTTCGAGTATCCAGATGTGCTCCTTGGGCAACTCGACGAACACCTGGTCGCCCGGGGTGAGAGTGACGGACGGCGGGGCGTGGACCGTCCACGTGGTCTCCGCCAGCTGCACGAAGACCTGTGTATGGGTACCCATGTAGATCGCCGAGGTCACCGTCGCCGGGAGGCCGTTCTCGCCACCTGCCCGGTTGGACAGCGTCAGGGTCTCCGGCCGCGCCGTGACGACGACCGGCCCATCGCCGGTGTCGGCCACGTTGTGGCCCACTGCGAGGTCGCCCGCGCCCGTGCTGACCACGTCGCCGTGGCGAGTCCCAGGCAGGAAGTTCTGGCTGCGGAAGAAGCTGGCGATGCCGGCGGTGCGGGGATGGCGATAGAACTCGTCCGGCCTGCCGACCTGCTGCAGGGTCCCGTCGAACATCAGCGCGATCCGGTCGGCGAGCATGACCGCCTCCTCCTGGTCGTGAGTAACGAAGATGGCGGTGATCCCGAGATCCCGTTGGATCGAGCGGATCAGGTGGCGCATGGTGATGCGCAGGTTCGCGTCGAGGTTGGCGAGCGGCTCGTCGAGCAACAGGACCTTGGGATGGGTGACCAGGCCTCTCGCCAGCGCCACCCGCTGCTGCTGGCCTCCGGAAAGTTGGTGCGCCTTGCGGGTGCCGAAGCCGGACAACTCGACCCGTTCCAGCATTTCCTCCACCCTCCGGTTGATCTCGTCCTTGCCCATGCCGGCCATCTTGAGGCCGAAGCCGACGTTCTGGGCCACGGTCATGGTGGGGAACAGGAGATGCTGCTGGAAGATGAGCACCGCACCTCGCCGTTCGGTTGGGACCTCCACCACCGATGACCCGTCGAACAGCACATCCCCCGTGGTGGGGCGCGCCAGCCCGGTGATCATTCGCAGGGTGGTGGTCTTGCCACACCCGGAAGGACCGAGCAGGGCAACCATCTCCCCCGAGGCGATTTCCAGGTTCAGGTCCTTGACCGCCCATTTGTCACCGAAGGCCCGTCCGAGATGGACGAGAGACACATCCGTCATACCTTGCCGAAACCTCCCATCACGGTCGAGCCGCGCCCCAACGACCTAGAGGTCAGGATCAACACCATGACCGCGGGTGCGACGAAGATCAATGTAATCGAGGCCGCCACCGCGGCATTGCCCTGCCCGAGGAACGGGAAGAGCACCATCGGCAGGGTGATCAGTATTCCGCTACCGATCAGAACCGTGGTCACGTACTGCGACCACGAGATCAGGAACGTGAAGAGGCAGGCCACGAGCAGTCCCGACGAGATGGCGGGCAGGGTGACGTACCGGAACACCCGTATCTTGTTGGCGCCGAGGGTTCGGGCCGTCTCCTCCAGGGCCGGGCTGTAGTTGGCGAACACGCTAGACATCACCAGGACGAAATACGGTGTGGCCGGTATCAAGTGGACCAGCGACACGCCCAGGACGGTCGCGGTGAGGCCCAGCCTGATGAACACGATGTGGATCCCCATGGCGGCTACCAGCGCAGGCACGATGATCGGCATCATCAGGATCCACTCGACTACCCGCTTGCCGCGGAACTGGTGCTGGCCCAGGGCTCGGGCTGCGGGCATACCGACCAGGAGCGCCAGAGTGGTGGTAAGCAGCGCGATGCGTAGGCTGTTTCCGAGCGATTCGAACACACGTGACGTGTCGTCGATGGTGTAGGTCCAGGCGTCCAAACCCCACTCACCGGGAACAACGTCGGGATAGTGCCAGCGGAAGGCGAAGGACCTGAGCAGCAGCGACACCCCCGGCAGGACCACCGACACCACGATGACGGTTACGGTGGCCCAACGCAACCAGTTGATCTGCCGCCGCCCGGGCTTCCGTCGTTCGCTCACTGCCTGGTCCGGACCCGGGGCAGGCCCGGGAGCATCTGGCGAGGTCATCGGATCCCCACCGCCCGTTTCACGTCGACCTCGAGTAGCGGGCCAGCCGCCTGTATGCGATCAGCAGGAGGACCGTGATGACGGCCAACACGATGGCAATGGCCATCCCCTTGGGCCGCGATGTCAGTTCGGGACGCTGAAACTCTCGGAAGGCTTGAACCGGAAGGGTGGTCGGGAAACTCTGTCCGAGCAGGAGCGGGATCTCGAAGTTCGCGAACGTGAAGGCGAACACGATGATCCACGTGGAGACCACCCCGGGCATGATGAGAGGCAGCAAGACGTGTACGAGCCGCTGCCGCTTGGTAGCTCCCAGGGTCTGGGCCAGCTCCTCGTACTGGGGACCGACGCTCTGGAGGATGGCGAGCACCACCAGGCCTACGAACGGTATCTCCTTCCACATGAACGACAGCATCACTCCGATGCTGGCGTTGTCGTACAGGATCGCCGGGAAGTCGCCCGGAGCGTTGATCAGTCCGAGTGCAGCTCCTATGCGAGACAGGAGACCGCTCTGGGCGAACAGCAGGATGACTGCGCTGGCGGCCACCAGATGGGGTACGGGGAGAGGAATCTGGAATAGGAACGTCGCCAGACGGCTACCCGGGAAGCGCTGCCTCAGGACGAGAGCCGCGCCGACGGCGAAGACGGTCGACAGCAGCGTGACCGAGAAGGCGATGCGGAACGTGGTCCACAGCGAGACGAGGAAGTTCCGGTCGGTGACCGCGTCCACGTAGTGGCGGAAGGTGAACTCGGTGAGGCCGGCGGCCGGGAAGTAGCCGAGGCTCTGCATGAGACCCGCGACCAGCCCCCCGAGGAACAGCAGGAGGATCACCGCCAGCGCCGGCGTCAGCATCAGCGGGATCTTCAGCCGCTCCCTCAGGGGCGTCTGGCGTCGTTCAAGCGTCATGGGACCGAGCTCGGTCCCCGACGGAGGTGGCGTGGGGCCGGTTGCCTGAGCGGGCGCCGGCCCCACCGTGCTGCTCACCTCTTGACTAGGCCTCGAGGACGTTCTCGATCCAGCCCGCCTCCATCTGCGTTGGCCAGGAGGCGTGCGGCTCGGGCAATCCGGCCGCGGCTAGGACGTCGAAGGGAAGGGTTGCCACTCCCCGGTCGTACGAGTTGAGGATGTCACGCTCTTCCTGGGTCCAGGTCGTGGTGTCTGTCGGGAGCCCCCATCCCCACTGCTCCGGGTTGGCCTGGATCAGCTGGTTCTCGGTGCTGAGGATGTGGTTGGCGACGATCATCGCGCCCGCCGGGTTGGAGGCGTTCTTCGGGATCGTCACGTAGTTCTTGTTGGTGAGCGTCCCCGTGTCCATCACCCAGGTGCGGATGGTGTCCGGATACGTGCCGTTGTTGATCAGGGTTGACGGCCGCCGCGGGTTTAGCGACATGCCGAAGTAGACCTCGCTGTTGGCCAGCAGGTCCTGCAGGGCCCCGATACTGGTCGGATAGGTGTCGCCGCCGCGCCACAAGTCGGGCTCGATGTCGTTCAGGTACTCCCACACCTTCGGCGCGATGCTGTCGAACACCGCCTGGTCGAAGGGTTGCTGGAACACCGAGTAGTCGTCGGCCGCCCAGTAGAACATGTGCTTCACAAAGCTCAGGCCGTGGAAGTCCGGCGGGGCCGTGTAGGTGAACAGGCCCGGGTTGGCGTGAACCCATTCCGCGAGTGCCTCGAAGGTCCTGGGCGGTTCCGGCACGTAGGCCGAGTTGTACACGAAGACCATCTGCGCCGATCCCCACGGCGATTCGAGGCCGTCGACCGAGACGCCGAAGTCGTAGGCGATCGAAGGGTCGTCCCAGTTGACATGCGCCGCGTTGGGGATCCCCTCCGACCACGGTCCGAACAGGAGGTCGGCTTCCTTCAGGGTCTTGAAGTTGTCACCGTTGATCCAGATCATGTCGACGCTGCCGCCTTCGGTCACCCCGGCCTGGTGCTCGTTGAGGACCAGGTTGACGGCTTCGACGGTGTCGCCGAGCGGGACCCGGTTGAGCGTGACGTTGTATCGCTCCTTCACGACATCGCCGATATACGTGTCGACCCAGGAGTTGAGGTTTTCGTTGCCGCCCCACATGTGCCAGTTGACCGTGGTGCCGTCGGCAGCAGCGAGTACGTCTTCCCAAGTGTCGTACATGGGAACGTCGACCATGGTTCCCATCATCTCTTCCATGGCCTCGGTGGTGGTCGGTGCCTCCTCGGCCATAGCCTCCGTCGTGGCGGGGGCTTCCTCCTCCATGGCTTCGGTGGTAGTGGGTGTCTCCTCGACCATGGCCGCGGTGGTGGTCGTCGCCTGGGTCTCGGGTGCCGCCGCCGGTTCGGCTTCGTCGTCGGTGCCGCAAGCTGCCGCCACCAGCGCTAGGGCCGTGAACAACAGAAGGATCGAGAATCGTTTCCGGTGTCGAGCGAACATCATTTTCCTCCGATGGTTCTTAGGGTTCCTGCAAGCCGACAACTACATAGACAGTCGCGAGGCCCGTGGCAGAGCACCGTAAATGCATGAGGCCTGGGTGTCAATCGAGCCCTTCACCGCAACGAGCGCCCTCCGGTCGCTGACGCGACCGGTCGCTCACCTCCCACTTTCTCTTCTCGCCGACCGTAGGTCGCCTCCGGTCCGGAAAGGATCACCGTCACGTCCCGTCGGGCGGTGGCGGTAAATACCTCACACGCGGTGATCACGCCGAACCCCTCCGAGGTTGCCGGACGGTTGAAGGGCCGCGCCACCGCCGGATCTTGAATCTCGACAGAGAATCTCCATCTGGGAATAGGAGAATGTGTGCTCTGCTCGGGTTCTCAAGGTCCTGCGCGTCACATCCAGGCGTGGGGTAGGCTCGCCGAGGAATGATGAGGGATGAGGTTGGCTCGGAGCGGCACATGGGCCAGGAGTCCGGACCAGATGCACGACGCCCGGATGTGCTGCTCGTCATGTTCGACGACATCGGTTTCTCCGACCTGGGCTGCTACGGATCCGAGATAGACACCCCGAATCTGGACCGGTTGGCCGCTGAGGGGCACCGCTACAACAACTTCCACGCCACCACGCTGTGCTCACCGTCGCGGGCCTGCCTCCTGAGCGGCCGCAATCACCACGCGGTGGGGATGCGGATGCTGACCGGGACCCGCCACGAGTACCCGAGCGGGCGGGAGAGGATCACGAGGCGGGCTGCTCTCATCTCCGAGGTGCTGCTCGAGGCCGGGTGGAACACCTTCGCGGCGGGCAAGTGGCATGTGCTCCCGCAAGACAACCAGGGACCGGCCGGGCCGTACGACGACTGGCCGCTGCGCCGGGGCTTCAACCGGTTCTACGGCTTCCTCGGAGGGGCTGCCGACCATTACTACCCGGAACTGGTCCGGGATAACCACCACATCGAGCCGCCGGCCCGACCGGAGGACGGGTACCACCTGACCGATGACCTGATCGACCATTCCTCCCGGTTCGTTTCCGACCACATCGCCCACCGACCGTGGGAACCGTTCTTCCTGTACCTCCCGCTGGGGGCCGCCCATGCCCCGCATCACGCCCCGCCCGAATTCATGGAGAGGGTCAGGGGACGCTTCGACGCCGGTTGGGACCAAGTCCGCCGGGACCGCTACCGGCGCCAGATCGAGACCGGAGTGATCCCGCCGGGTACCGAGCTACCTCCCGGCAATCCTGACGTGCGACCGTGGGCGAGCCTCAATGCCGAGGAGCGTATGGTGGCGGCCCGGCTGCAGGAGGCGTACGCCGCTTTCATCGAGCACACGGACGCGGCGCTCGGTCGCCTGTTCGACCACTTGAAACGGGTCGGCCGCTGGGACAACACGATCATCTTCGTGTGCTCCGACAACGGGGCGGCGATGGATGGCCGCGACATCGGGGCGTTCGGGAGGATCCACTTCTTCAACGACATCGAACCCGGCGCGGCTGACATCATCGACCGGATCGACGAGATCGGAGGGCCCACCGCCGACTCCCAGTATGCCCGTGGCTGGGCGCAGGCTTCGAACACCCCCCTCAAGTGGTACAAGCGCTACACCCACGGCGGGGGCATCAGGGTTCCGCTGATCGTCAGGTGGGGAGACCGCATGGCCTCCCCCGGCACCGTGCTGAACCAGTTCCACCACATGATCGACATCGCACCCACCATCTACGAGGTGGCCGGCGTGAAGCCAAAGGCCGTCCACCAGGGCCGCCCGCAGATGCCGATCCACGGTCGCAGCATGGCCTACACGTTCGGCGATCCAATGGCAAGAACCCGGAAAGGACCCCAGTACTTCGAGATGACCGGTCACCGGGGCATCTGGGCGGACGGGTGGAAGGCGGTGACCCGCCACGCGCCCGGCGACGCCTATGTCACGGAGGAGTGGGAGCTCTACCACTTGGACGAGGACTTCTCCGAAGCGAAGGACCTGGCCGCTGCAGAGCCGGAGAAGCTGGCCGAACTCGACCGCCTGTTCTGGCAGGAGGCCGCGGCGAACGATGTCCTACCGCTTGACGACCGCTACATGGAACTGTTCTGGTCGTACGGCATGGACGAGCGGTCGCCCCTCTACCGGCGCCGAGTCGACTACTACCCGCCCCTGAGCCACATCGAGCGGCAGGCCACACCACCGATCGAGTACTGCTCCTACACGATCGAGGCGGTCGCCTCCGGTCCGATGGAAGGCGTGGTCGTCGCCTACGGGCACCCGACCTCCGGATTCGTCCTCTACATGCAGGACGGCCGCCTCCACTACGAGTACAACGCGGCCGGACCCGTGATGACCCAAAGCATCCACCTGCCGGACAGCGATCCGCTAACGGTTCGGTTCGACTTCGACCTACTCGGTGAACGGGCCGGTAGAGGTCGCCTCAGCGCCGGTCATCACCAAGGCCAATGGTTCGACTTCGATCAGGTGCTCGTGTGGATCTCCCTCGCCGGGATGGACCTGGGCCGAGACGCCTACGGTCCGGTCAGCACCCGCTACGACCCACCCTTCCCCTTCCAGGGGGTTCTCCAGCGCGTCACTTTCCACCTCGGCTCTGAGATCAAGGGCAACCGCCGCCGCGCCGACTACTGAGGGGCGAGGCACACAGCCTTGTCCCAGGACTTGTATTGGTCCTGAGAGCAGGAGAGGTTGAGCTTGTTCCACCGGATCAGGCCGATCAGCTACCTCGAGGCTCACGCCGAGATCGTGCGAACTCGCGCTGACCAGGGACCGTTGATCATCACCCGGAACGGTGGGGCCCAGGTGGTCACCAGGACATCGACAGCTACGAACAGGGCAGGAGACGATTGTCCTGCTCAAAATGCTTGCGCTTGGCAATCGCGTGGTCGAGGCTGGGGAAGTTCGTTGGCGAGCGACACAGTCGCAGAGCTTCGGGAGAGAGTCCACCGGCTAGCTGATGGTCCCCCGGCGCGACTCAACCGGCCGCCTGTCAGCGGTCGGTGGGCAGGGGGTTCGCTTCCGTTCCGAGGAGCGAGAACTGCGCGGATCCGGGCGCCTGAAGGCCCATGTGCTGGTAGGTGAGCGCCGTGGCCATCCGCCCGCGCGGGGTGCGCGCCACCAGTCCCCGCTGGACGAGGAACGGCTCGTAGGCCGACTCCACGGTCTCCGGCTCCTCCCCCACCGCGATCGCCAGGGTGGTGAGCCCCACGGGACCGCCGCCGAACTTGGACACGATGGCGTCGAGGATGAGGCGGTCCACCTTGTCCAGACCCAGATCGTCCACCTCCCAGAGCTCCATACCGGCCGCGGCGACAGCCTCGTCGATGCGCCCGTCCGCCCGCGCCACCGCGTACTCGCTCATCCTGGTCAGCAGGCGGTTGGCGATACGCGGCGTTCCCCGGCTCCGGACCGCCACGTAGCCGGCTGCATGGCCGGTCACCGGAACGCCGATGATGGTCGCCGACCTCATCACTATCTGCTTCAACTCATCGTCCTCGTAGTAGTCGAGCCGGTCCACCATGCCGAAACGGTCCCGCAGGGGGGCGGTCACCGTGCCGATCCTGGTCGTGGCCCCCACCAGGGTGAACCGTGGCAGGCTCAGGCGGAGGGACTGGGCGGTCGGGCCCTTGCCGACCACGATGTCGAGGGCGAAGTCCTCCATCGCCGAGTACAAGACCTCCTCTATCACCCGCGGCAAGCGGTGTATCTCGTCGATGAACAGCACGTCCCCGTACTCCAGCCCGGACAGGATGGCGGCCAGATCCCCGGGGCGTTCCACCGCCGGGCCGGAGGTCGAGCGGAGCTGCGCCCCCATCTCGGCCGCGATGATGCGGGCCAGGGTGGTCTTGCCCAGACCGGGCGGACCCGAGAGCAGCAGGTGATCGAGCGGACGACCCAGCTTGACCGAGGCCTCCATGGACACGGAGAGGCGCTGCTTGATCTTCCGCTGGCCGACGAACTCGTCCAGCGTCCTGGGGCGGAGCAAGACCTCGCTGGCATGGTCCTCCTCGGTGGGGTGGGTGGCCAGCAGGCCGTCCTCACGCACCGGAGAGGCCCCTGTTCCGGCCCATCACTTTGAGCGCGCTCCTGACCATCTCCTCGACCGGCCCGTCCAGCGAAATCTCCTCCAGGGCCGCTCGAACCTCGACCGGCAGGTAGCCCAGGGATTCGAGGGCCTCCCTGACCCTCGCCACCTCCGAGGTGGATGCCATGCCCACCACCATCGAACCCAGCTTGGGCCGGAGGTCGAGGATCAGCTTCTCGGCCTTGCGCTTACCGATCCCGGGGGCCGCCACCAGCGCCGCCACATCATCCGTGGCCACGGCTTGGCGCAGGTCGGCCGGGCGCATTGTCGCCAGTATGGCCATGGCCAGGGCCGGTCCCACGCCGCTGGCGCCCAGGAGGATCCTGAACATGTCACGGCTGGCCTGGCCGTCGAAGCCGTAGAGGGACATATTGTCCTCCCGCACCGCCAGGTGGGTATGCAGCACCACCTCCTCGCCCAGGCCAGGCAGAGAGGTCAGATCACGAGGCGTCACGTTCACCTCGTAACCGACGCCACCGACCTCGATCACGACACCCGACTCGCCCTTGGCGACCAGCATGCCCCGGAGCCGGCTGATCATCCGGCAGCCCTCCGAGCCGCCGCCTCGACGCGGCCCAGCCGGTTGCCCGTGCTCTGCATGTGGCAGAGGGCGATGGCCAGGGCATCGGCGGCGTCGGCCGGTCGGGGCGCCTCCCGCAGGCCGAGACGCCGCGCCACCATCTGCTGGACCTGCGCCTTAGAAGCCCGGCCGTCGCCGGTGACGACCGCCTTGACGGCCGAAGGGGAGTACTCGAAGACCTCGAGCCCTGCCCGTGCCGCCGCCAGCAGGATCACCCCCGAAGCCTGGCCCACCTGGGTGGCGGTGAGGCGGTTCCGGTTGACGAAGACCCGCTCGATGGCCATCACCTCCGGCCGGACCTCGTCGATCAACTCGCTGATGTCCTGGTAGAGGACGTCCAACCGGGTGGCTGTCGGCAAGCCGGCCTCAGTCCTGATCACGCCCGCGGACTTGACGTCCGGAGAGCCGACGCCCCTACGGACCACGCCGAACCCGGTGGTCGTCAGCCCGGGATCGATACCGATCACGAGCACGGCGGTTCCGGGGCCGGTACCTGTGGTGCGAACATATGTTCTAGTCTAGCCCGCCGCGGCCACAGTTCCGGCTCTTTCCGGGCTGCCAAACGTCTTGCCAGTGGTCTGTCTGTGGAATGGCGGCGTGGTATGGCGTCGGCAGCGGTGTTCCTCGCAAGGCCCGCTGACGAAGGCGTGCCCGCAGCGGCACGGTGAGGAAGCGGAACGCAGCGAGGGGCGCCGATGACCGCCAGAGCACGCCTAGCTGTTCCACAGACAGACCACTACCAATCGTCGGGGTCCACGCGCTGGTTTCGAAGCCACTCGATGACCCGGTCACGATGGAACAGGAGCCGTCCCTTGACACTGGCGCAGTCGATCCAGCCCTCTCCGATGAGGCGACGGGTCTCCTCGATGGAGAGACCGAGCAGGTCGGCCACCCCGGGCACATCGAGGACCGGGGGGAAGAGCCGGGGATCGCTGCCGGCATCCGATGGGTAGATCATGCCGTCGCCCCGTCGCCGTAGGGAGGGAACAGGAAGTACCGTTCCATGTCAGGAGGAGGGGACGGGAGTGACGCTCACGTCCGTGATGATCTGGGCCCTCACCCAGTTGACAACGTCGTTTCCTACGTTCGTAAGCCCGGCCCGGAGGGCGAACACCACCAGCACCCCGACCACGATCCAGGCGAGGATTGTCGAGGTCTCGGCTGCTCCCTTTTCGTCCCGAAGCCACAGGGTGCGGGCATGAACCCGCGCCATCGTCCTGGCGCCGATCTTGATCTTCACCTTTGCTCCTTTCCTATCTCGGAGTTGCTCGATACGACCCGACCAACGAACCACCCCACTTGCCTGACCCGCCGAACCCGCGCTCCCTCATCGGTCTATCCCCCGAACACGATCGACGGGATCGGGGCGGCCATGAACAGCATCGTGATGGGCGCGAGGACCACCACCACCGGAATGACCATCAGGATCCGCCGGCGCGCCGCCGTCCTCCTAAGCGCATCCCGACGCATCGCCCTCAGGTCCTTCGACAGCCCGAGCAGCGCATCGGAGAGATCGGATCCCTGCTCCTGGGATCTCGCCATGACGCGGTAGGTCCGGGCCGCCTCCGGCTCCGGCGTCAGCCTTTCCGCCCGGGCCATGGCCTCGGCGAAGACCCAACCCCGCTCGTGCAGGTGGAGCACCTCGGCGATCTCGTCCACCGCGATCCCGCGGGCGCGGCTCACTACGTACCGAAGACCCTGGATGGGTCCACCACCCACCCGGGTATACATGGCCACCAGCTGGTTGATGGTGTAGAGCTCCGAACGGATGGCCTCCCGGCGCCGGCGGACCGCCTCGGACAACCGGGCCCGAACCTGGAGACCACCCAAGGCCGCGCCGGCCGTCATGAACAGGATCACCCTCATACCGGACCCGCCACTCACCAACGCGATTCCTGCCAGACCGGTGGCGTACAGGACCATCAGGCCGAGGGATCGCATTCGGTAGACCCGCGGTCGTGCGGCTTCCTCCAGGTCCGGGAACAGACCTCCCTGGCGCAGCCGGACCGCCAGCTCCCGATCGTCCATCGGCATCAGCAACCGCGCCACCGGATACACCGTCCCGGCCAGCATCGGTCCCAGCAAGCGGCGAATGGCGTTTTGGCCGAGCGTCCGTCCCGGGTCCATCCGGACCGCCGCCTCGGGACTCGGACGGAACTCCAGCCTGGTGGCGTTGGAGTACGGTCGCACCCGCGACCCCAGCCGGCGAGGCGGCCTTATCCAGAGCGCGACGCCGGAGACGGCGAATACCACAGACGAGGCGACCGCCAGGACTGTCAAGCCGACGTTCATCGCCACCGTCCCTTGCCGACGTCCCCGGCGCCCGCCAGAACCCGTGGCTCGCCGGTCGACCGACCGATGTACCTCAGGAGCCCCACCCCGATCACCGACCACACCACCGCCGCCAGGACCACCACCAGACCGGAACCTGAGCGATAGAAGGCCCGGTACTGGTCCGAGGTCTGGGTCAGGAACAGCAACAGGAGCCACGGAATCAGCACCACCACCCAACTCTCGATACGCTGCTCGGTGCCGTCGGCCCGGATCTCGGCCTCCAAGCGGAGATCCTCCGTTATCTCTCCGATCAGATCGCGGAGCACCTCGGCCACGAGGCCACCGCCGTGCTCGTGCGCCAGCACCAGCACCTCCAGGATCCGATCGGAGTTGGGATCGCCCAGCTCTTCCTTCATCAGCTCCAAGCCGGGAACCACTCCCATCATGCGGGCCATGAGACGGAACCGGCCGAAGGCGGGCCGGAGCGGCGCCGGACCACGTTCGGCCAGGTCGCCCAACGCCAGCGTCAACGTGGACCCGGCCGAGATCGCCGCGAGCGCATCCCGGAGGGCATCCGGCCAGGCCTGACGGATCCGGCGGAGCCGTTCGCGGCGGCGGCGCGTGTAGAAGGCATACGGCGAGAGCGCCAATGCGGCGGCCGGCATGATCGCCAACCACCAAGCCTCTGTGAGGATGGTCGTGACGACCAGCGTCGCCAGACCTAGGACGCCGGAACCGGCGAGGAACTGGAGCGGGCTCAGATCACTTCCGGCCTGTACCAACCAGAGGTGATAGCGGGACAGGTCGCGCCGGGCGGCCTGCCTGCGGCGCATCGCCGCCGTGTAGCCGGTGAACAGGCCGGCCGCCATGTAGACGGCGACCGCCGTGGCCAGGGACGCCAGCAGCCTCATAGCGGGAGCTCCCAGGACCCCGAGAGGACGGCTTCGATGCCGGCGCCCTCGGGGAGAGACCGTTCCAGGCGCTGCCGGATCCCGGTCGGCGGAAGTACGCCGGTCCATTCGAGGGTCCCGGCTACGTCGTTCCGGCGGAACAGGGTGTCGGTCTCGAATCCACCGCTCCGACGGGGGGATTCAACCACCAGCATCTCCATGACCCGGCGCCGGATGCCCGCCTGGTCGCCGGCCAACTGGTCCCGCTGCAGGTGTACCACGAAGTCGATCGCCGTGCCGAACACCCTGGTCAGGATGGCTTCGGTCACATTCTCACCTGCCATGAGAGCCGCATTGACCAGCGCCACCAGAGCCGCCGAAGCAGAATCGGCGTGAATGGTGCAGGCGAAGCCGCAACCAGCGTTTACCGCCCTGGTGAGCTCGAATGCTTCCGATCCCCGCACCTCGCCGACACAGATGAGGTCAGGACGCTGGGCCAGCACCACCTTCACCAGGTCCCGCAGCGTGTAGCGCCGGCTGCCGTCAAGGTTGGGCGGGCTCGCCTCGTAGAAACTCCCCTGCAGCAAGGGCATGTCGAGTTCCCTGACCTCCTCGCATACCCGGACACACCGATCGGCGGGAACCGACCTCAGGTAAGCGCTCAGCAGGGTGGTCTTACCCGCCCCCGGTGGCCCGCTGAACAGGATGGTGGTGTTGGCTCGCGCCGCCACCCATAGGAACGCCGCCGCGGACCTGGACAGCACGCCGCCCTCCACGAGAAAGCTCAGGTCATAGTTCTTGACTGTGTACTTCCGGAGGGTCACCGACAGGCGGTCCGCCACCGGTGGGATGACGGCGGTGAGGCGGGCCCGCCCGCCGAGCACGCGCGCCTGCTCGATCGGGTTGGAGACATCCAGGCGCCGGTTTGTCCCTGCCAGAATCCGGGTGACGATCTGGCGGTTCTCCTCCTCGGAGGTAGGGGTGTCCAGAGCCTGCAGGCGCCCGGACGAGTCGAGGAACGTCACCCGCTCACCCTCTATGAACACCTCTTCTATGTCGTTCCGGTCGATCACCGGGGTCAGCGGTCCGTAGCCGACCAGGGAATCGATCAGCCTCTCGCCTATCTCGGCAGGATCGCGGAAGGGGCGGACACCTCGTCCGGCGAAGGCTCTCCTCTGGTAGGCCGAGACCAGTTGATCGACCTCGGCCCGGATGGTCTCACCGTCCTCGAGGGGATCCAGATCCAGCTCACCGATGCGTTCCGCGGCTCGCCTTCGCAGGGTCTCGTACGGACCGGTGCTCACAGCGCCTCCCGGTCGGCACTGCTCGCCATGGCGCTGCCGAGCTTTTCGACGGTCCTGATGAAGGATCCTTTCGGCGTAGGCGTTCCGTTCCACACGGCCCGTTCCAGGCCGGCGTCGACCGGCAGCCAGGTAATGGAGTCGGGGACGAGGTTCCTCAGCAGCTCGTCGCTCAGTTCGCCCCGCTGGAACTTGGTGAGGGTGCGGGACTCGAACACGATGTGGAGGGGCGCGGCGGTGATGGTGCGTACCCTGGCGGACCAGGCGAGGGCTCTCGACAGGCCGACCGGGGTGGGCTCGGCCAGGCCAACCACCTCTCCCGCCAGTCCGAGCAAAGCCCGGCTCACATCGAAGCGCCCTTCACGAGCCTTGGCGGGACCCGGTTCCTCGAGATACGGAGATGCCTTGAGGATCACCTCGTCCTGGACCGAGGAGATGGTCTCGACCAGGTCGACCACTTCCTCGGCCTGCACCGTGTGCCAGTCGGCGGGATCGGGTAGGCCGGTCAGAAGCGTTACACCGTACGGCCCGGCCATGAACGAGTCCCTCACGTCACCACGAAGCAACAGATGGGCGTCCAGGGCCGTCAGCAGATTCGGAACGACCGGAAGGGAGAACCTCTGCGCAAGCATCGGCGTGATGGTGTCTACCTCGATCACCATCGCCGCACGCTGGCGGGTTTGGAAGGCGCCGGCAAGCATGACGGCCACGTCAGCGGCCACGTCACCTCCGGCCACCATGGTGATGCGGCCCAGCCGAGTCCGCTCGCGGACCGTGGCGGCCGCCACCCGGGATCGAGGCAGGCCGTCGAAGGCCACCGTCGCGACGATCTCCAGGATCGTCTCCGGCCCGCCGCCGGCCGGCGCAAGGCCGTCCACACCCAACGCCAGGAGGCGTTCCCTGCCCAGATCACCCGAGTCGGGATCGAAGATTCCCACCACCTTGCGGCCTTCCCTCTGGATCCGATCCACCAGACGCGGGCTCAGGAAGCTGGTGATGTCGTCGATCAAGAGAACCTCGTATTCCGTCTGCAGCGCCTCCGTCGCGGTGAGCACCGTTCCCTTGAGGCGGCCACCTCCGAAGTCGCTGAGGAACCGCACCAACTCGGAGGCCCAACCCCGTTGCGACCCGGCGATGGCGATGACGGGCTCGAATCCGATCACGAGGCTGACCCGAGCGCAGGCAGCCGAGTCTCGCGGATAGCCGGATAGCCACGGTAGGCAGGAAGGCCGGTCGACCTGAGCAGGTGAATCGAACCGGAGTCGAGGGCCGCGGAGATCAGTAGCGCCTGCGCCGGGCTCACGGACACCGTCAGGCCGAAGCCGGACCCGGACAGGCCCCGACTGCCCGCTGTCACGGCCAGCACCTCGATCCCGGAGGCGACGAAGCGGCTCCTGCCCCCCTGGACCAGCATCACATCGATGCGGTCACCGACATTGAGGGCCGCCCCGACGGCACGATCAGGCGAGATCGGAATGCTCATCGCGCGCTGGCCGTCCGGAGTAGCGACCGGCCTCAGGTCGTCCGCCAACAAGGGGGCGCCCGCTTCGACATCGCGTATCACCACCTGCCCGAAGAGGTTTGCGAGGTACTCCCGGGAGAGCGCCCGATCCACGAATGGGCCGTCGGCATCCACATACCGGTAGGAGACGTCAGTGGTGGCCAACCGGCTGCCGGCCGGTATGGCATGGGCGGCCACCGGAACTTCGACCCCTTCGCCCTCGTCCCGGAGGATCAGCACGTTGAGCAGGAAGGCCAGCAGGCCGGCAGTGATCATCACCGCGTGGCCGAAGGAGAGGCGGGTGAAGGGATTCCGCCTGCGGTTCCTCGGACCCCGTGGGGTCGCCGCCGTCCAAGCTGGTGCGCTGGGCTCGACCATGTTCAAGCTTCTCCTCTGCCGCCATCCGTGGCGGGATGACTATATCCCATAGTTTCAGAGGATGCCATGGTGTTGAAATAATTTTTTAGCACTTTAAATAAGTATGAATGATTACCAATTAACGGACAGAAGCACCGGATTCCAAGAACAATGTAGAGTTCTGGGTATTCCTATCTGGCCGGTCCGGCCGTTACCGAAGGCTTGAGAGGCGGTGCCGCGACCCCTCTTATCTCGGCTTGGTGCGACGCATCACGTAGGCAACCCGGTCAAGGGCAACGTAGATCCGCCCGATCGCAGTGCTCACTGCAAGATGATCTCTTGCCACCCACTCGATCTCCCCCGTGAAGCCGGATTCCCCGCCCCGGCAGACCACTTCGAAGTCTGCTTCGACGAGCTGAAGCATGCCTATCCGGGAGACAAATGTCTCAACCGTGTGGCTCTCGGGCCGCCCTTCGCCGAAGTCCGGCAGCACCGTGAGCGCATCCACACCTGGTATGCAGACCTCGGCCCGCCCGTTCGGCGTCTCCAAGGTCATGAGATCATTACGGACGTACACCGGCAGTCCGTCCAGGCGGCGCCTACCTATGAGGATGCGCACCATGCGACCCGCTTGGGAAGCCTCCCACGCAACGTCGGACATTCTCTTCTGGCGGGCCGCCAGGATCATCGCCTCGGACTCGGCTACTTCGAACTCCTGCCGGATGCGCGTTTCCATACGCCGGTGCAGTCCCGGATCGAAAGGATCGTCTCCATACACAGATGCTCTCCTACACTGGCTTCGTACCGGCAAATGATGCTCACGTCCAAGAGTATCGCTACCGGTGGGAAGATGCTCCGGCTTCACTGACGAATTTTCCGCGTTCTGGGTCTTCCGCGTTGTTTTTGGACCGGTATTCAACTCTCAGATGGAACGGATGACAGGATCTAACTGTATGCGTTCTTATGACTACTAGTGAATTGACGGTGTGATGTGCGCCGGCCGGCGGCGTCTTCGCAAGGCCCGCTGACGAAGGCGTACCCGCAGCGGTACGTCAAGGAGCGAAACGCAGCGACGGGACCGCCTACGGCAAGCAGAACACGCCAAGCAACTTCACAGGCCCGACACTGTGTTCAATAGCCAATCGTAATCTAATCCTAACCAGCAATCAGCAACCAGCAACCAGCAACCAGCAACCAGCAACCAGCAACCAGCAACCAGCAACCAGCAACTAATCGATAGCTACGAACAGCCGTTCCGAGGCGAAGACGCTGATGCCGACCGGCCGATCCCGCACCTCCACGGTTATACCCCCGTAGGGGTCCTTCTGCACCAGGCTGATCCGGGCGTCCGGCCGGATGTGGTTCTCGTCCAGAAAGCGCATCATGTCCGCGTCCAACTCCAGTTCCTCCGAGATCCGCTCGAGAGCCAGCGTCTCCCCCCTCTCCATTTCGGCAATGGCCTTCATCCGCGGAGGCTGGTAGCCGGCGCCCGGAATGGGGTTGCCGTGGGGGCAGGTCTTCGGATCGTCCATGACCTGCCACATGGCCTTCTCTACGTCATCCGAGATCATGGTCTCCCATACCTCGGCCTCCTCGTGCACCTTCGCCCATGGAAGCCTCAAGACCTCGGAGAGGAACCGCTCGGCGAGGCGGTGCCTGCGCACCACCACCGCTGCCAGGTGACGGCCCTCCTCGGTGAGACGAACCTCGTCAGACACGTTGACCAGGCCCTCCGCCGTCATCCGGCGAACCATCTCGGACACGCTGGCCGGGCTCACTCCCAGCCAGCGCGCTATGCGGGCCTGGAGCACCGGGATACCGGCCTCCTCCAGTTCCCAGATGGCTTCGGCGTATTCGCGGCATCGGACGGAGTAGCCGGGATCAGTCATGTGCTAATCGTAGACACGGTGCGGTCGTACCACCCGGGGTACTGACCGGCCGCACCCCTGTCTCGGTCGCCAGGTGGGTCATCGGCACATCATGGGAATCGGTGGGGAGTCTGTCGACCACCAGAGCCGAGACTGTCACTCCGACCCTCGCCGCGCCGTCGGGCACCGTCAGCAGGAACCGGTCGTAGTAGCCGCCGCCGCGGCCCAGACGCTCGCCATCCGGCCCGAACGCCAGGCCCGGCGTGAGTACGACCGCCACGCTCGACAGGTCGACGAGGGGAGCTGTGGCCACCGGCTGCTCGAACCCGAACCGGTGCCGCTCGCGGGGCGCGTCCAGCGGGTGGAGGGTAAGGGGCCCGCTGGGCGGGGTGCGGGTGACCGCGAACGTGCGGCCTACCCGGTCCGGAACCCGTGTCACGTCGATCTCGTCGGGGAGCGGGAGGTATATGACCACGCTCCCGGCCGGGAGGCCGGCCCCGGCCAACCACTCGACTATGCCGTCGACGGTCGCAGCGGCCTGATCCTCGGGGATACCCGGCCGGCGCATCCGCCGAGCCCAGCGCCGGAACTCCTCCTTACCCGTACCCGGCGGCGGTATGTCAACAGGCTCGCCGTGGGTCATCGTGGCCCCGGCCGGATGGCTCGAGAGCTCTGAGGTTCCATCCAGTCAAGTTAGCGACCATCTCGCAGCCGGATCAGTCATGCTCCGCTAGGCGGGGATCGGGCCGCCGCGCCAGGTAACCTGACCGGCAATGGGAACACTGGCGCACGGCCTCCGATCGAGCTTGATCTTTGCCATCGCGATTCCGCTCACCGCGGCGTGCGCGGTGGTGGTCATCCTGCATTCCCTGCTGAGGCCGCCTGGGGGACTGCTGGACCGGATCCCCGGCTTCTGGGGCCGGACATGGTGCCGGCTCGCCGGCGTGGAACTCACCGTCGAGGGCCTCGAACACATCGACCCGAAACAGGCGTACGTAGTGATCTCCAACCACCAGTCCGCCTTCGACATTTTTTCCCACTTCGCAGCGTTGCCGGTTCCGATCCGCTTCCTGGCCAAACAGGAGCTGTTCAGGATCCCCGTCTTCGGAGCGGCCATGCGAAGGATCGGGATCGTGGAGGTTGACCGGGGCGCCGGGCGAGCCACCCACCAGGCCGTCAACCGGGGCGCCGCCGAAAACATGAAGCTGGGACGCTCCCTCATGATCTATCCGGAAGGGACCCGATCACGGGACGGTGCGATGCTGCCGTTCAAGAAGGGGGCCTTCGCCATCGCCCGCAATCTGGGCGTGCCCATCGTGCCCACGGCGATCACGGGCAGCCGCCAGGTCTGGAGCCCGGGATCCAAGATCATCCGCCCCGGACACATCACCGTAACAATCATGGATCCGATCCCGACCGACAACATGACGCTGCGAGACCTCGGCGACCTGACGAAGCACGCCTACTCACTGATCGCGAACGTGGCCGATGCGGGGGCCGTCCGGGAGCCCAGCGACAGCCGTACCTGACCGGCGGGAGCCGCTAGGAGGGTGCTGAAGAAGACGGGGATGTGTTGGCCCGCGATCCCTTGAACTGGGGTTTCATTGCCGACTGTCTGACCTACAGGACACTTTCAGTACCCTCCTACATACCGAGCGTCCCTGACCTCCACAGCAGGGCGCGACGCCTGGGGTCGGCGAGCCGAGCCCTCCGAGCCAGCCACGCCAGGTAGGCGATCGCGACGATCTCCTGGCCGATCGGTAGCAGGTCGGCGCCGGACAAGCTCGCCAGTCCCGACCAATCGGATTCGATGCCGGTGGGAAGCTCGTAGCCCAGCATGGGCCACAGGAGGAGTTGGGGGTCGATCCACCCGAGGTCCAGCACCAGGTGCAGGATCGCTCCGGCCGCCACCACCACGGCCCGCTTCCGGCCCGGGCTACGGCGGCGGGTGAGGACCAGGGCCGCCACCAGCAATCCCAGACAGAAGGCGACAGAGTGACCGATGAGCCGGCCTGCGCCCATCCCCCCGGCCGGAACCCACCAGCCGGCCACCCATTCGATTGCGTCTGGCAGGAGCGCTCCGATCGCCAGGAAGCGGAGGTCCGCGTCAGAGTCCTTGAAAGCCAGCCGGAAAAGGAATACAGCTCCGCCCAGATGCCAGAAGATCATCGCCCCATTAGCCCCAACTATTCATGGGTGGGGGTTTGTACGGGTGACGGGAGGGGGTAGTTCGCACTCCTGAACTGGGGTTACAGGCACGTGACAACCTCATCTTCCAGCCGGGTGCGAAACCAACCATCGGGTGAGGAGTGGCAACTGCAGCAAGTGATGCCTTGAGATGGCCTGGTCCGAGTCGGTGTGCTGGGAACAGGAATAATCAGGCCTAGCAGAGCTTCAGAGGCACAGGATGGCGGCGCAGTGGATGCATTGGGGGATCCGATCCGAGGCCACCTCCTCGTACTCTGCAACCGACATCTGCAAATGGCAGGCGCCGCAGACCCGACCGTCCACCTCCCCGACGACCACCCCTCCCCTACGGTTCCTCAACTGGACGTACTTTCGGAGCAGTCCGGGGTCGATGTCAGCCGCTATTTCGACCCGCCGTTGCCGGTAACGCGCCAGCGATGTGTCGATGGCCTCCTCGAGTTCGGCGACCCGGGCCGCCAACCGGCGCTCGGCCCCCGATGCCTCCGCGGCCGTCTCTCTCGCCGCCTCCTCCTCCGCGTCCAGGCCCTCGCGCTGCTCGAGCAATTCGAGCAGTTCGTCCTCCATGACGGAGACCCGGTTGTGGAGGTTGCCGACCTCCTGGCGCAAATGGTCGGCTTCGCGGGCGCTCATGGCCCCTGCGAAAAGGCGTCGCTCCTGCTCCCGAACCCGTTGCTCGGTCATGGTGAGCTCGTCCTCGACACGCGCCGTGGATCGCTCGACGGCCCGCAGCCGGTCGTTCACGTCCGCATGGGCGGCGGCGGTGGCTGCGGCCTCCCCCGCCGCCTGTCGGAGTTGGGCCAGTTCGGGCAACGTGCGGCGGTCCTCTCGCAGCTTGTCGATGAGCGAATCCACCTGTTGCAGTTCGAGGAGGTCCGAGAAGCTGGTCAGCGGTTCCATCAGAGCTCCCACGGATTGTCGTCGCCCCCGACCATTTCGACGGGCCTGTCCACGAGTCCGGCCACCAGATCGTAGAGGGCTCGTACCCCCGGACGCTCGGTCGGGGTATGCCCTGCATCCACCATCGCCATTCCGGAGTCTGCCGCCCGTCGGGCCTCATGATGCGAGACGTCGCCCGTGACGTAGGCATCGGCGCCGGCGGAAACGGCGTCCTCGACCCGGGATCCACCCGAGCCGGGCAGCACCGCCACACGGCGGACGACCCGGTCGAGCGGGCCGGAGAGGCGCGGCCGGACGCCGAGCCGCAACTGCACGAGGTCGGCCAGATCTCCCAGCGGGCCACCGAAGGATCCGCACCGCCCGTACGAAATCTCGTCCCCGCCACCGGTCATCGAGGGGGCGAATCCCTCGGGGTCTCGAATCTCCAAGGCAGCGGCCAGTGAATCCGATGACCCGCCCGGAGCCGCGTCCCAGTTGGTGTGTGCCGAGATGACGGCCACGCGCCTTTCTATCAGGAAGAAGATCCGTCCCTCGGCGCCAGGCACCGCGGTTACGGAGCTGAGAGGGCGGAACAGCAAGGGGTGATAGGTGACGACCAGTTCCGCCCCGACGGAAATGATCCCATCGAGGAGCCTGGTGGTGAGCTCGTGGACCACTGCCACGGCCGAGACCTCCCGCTCCGGATCGCCGATCTGGAGCCCTACCGCGTCCCACTCGGCGGCGGAGGCGAACGGCGCTCGCCCGTCGATTGCGGCGAGGATCTCACCGACACGAAGGCTCATGATGCCGGCCGGGCAACCGTGGCTGGGAGACCGGTACCGGCGGCCGGCGGGGAGCCCACGACCTCAGGCGACGCCCGAGACCTCCCACACCCGGGCCTCCCAGATGGACCGTGAGCCGCGGGTGCTGACCCGGACCACTCCGCGCTCCACCAGATCGGACAGCACCTGGCTGGTGGCGAGCTTGCTCGGGAGGGGTATGGCCCGCTCGGTGAGCTTCCTCACCTTGGTGTAGAGGCGCCGGGCGGCCTCGATGATGGAGGACTCGTCCTGGAGGGATCCGGTCGGCAGGAAGAGACGCCCGCCGGCGCTCAGGCGGCGCCTGGCCTCCTCAAGCATGCGAATGGGAAGCTCGCTCCCCCGCGTGCCGCCCCCGCCCCTGGTCGGGAACCATCCGCTCTCGTCCGCCAGGGTGTCGGGGATACCGGACACATCGCCGATGATCACGTCTGCTCGAATATCGTCGGCAAGGGGCTCGAACAGGTCGCCCTGGTAGAACGTGATCCGATCGGCCACGTCGTTGGCTTCGGCGTTGGCGCGGCCCACCTCGATCACGTCCGGGCTCTTGTCGATGGCGTGTACGTGGCGGGCGCCGAGCTTGGCGGCGATGATCGCCAACACCCCCGATCCGCATCCGACATCGATGGCCACCTCGCCCTCCTGGATACGGAGCTCGCGAGCGATCAAGGCCGAGATGGTGGAAGGACGGAACGTGGTGTCCGAAATCTGGAGGTTCATCGGGCCGAGCCGGCCCTTCCACAAGAAATCCTCGGACACCCTCTCCCGCCTCCGTGACGACTACGGGGGAACGATAGCGACTCGCGAGCAGTCCGGAAACGGAATTGCCGGGTACGGAGAGCCGCAGCAACCTGTTCGGGGACGGTAGCCTCTAGGAGGGTACTGAAAAATGTCCAGTTAGCCCGAAATCCGGTCAGGAAACCCCTGGTCACGGTATCGCGGGCTAACCAATCCCCGTCTTTTTCAGCACCCTCCTACACGAACGGCCGGTGGACAATGCGCCTCTCACCCGAAGGGATAGACCAGCGTCTCGCCTGTGCCCGGTCGGCCACTCTCGGAACCACCGACGGCGCGGGCCGGGCCCACCTGGTTCCCATCGTGTTCGCCTACCGAGAGGGCGTCATCTACACGGCGATAGACACCAAGCCGAAGACCACCCTGCGCCTGCGGCGGATCCGCAACATCGAGATCAACCCACAAGTGTCCGTGCTGGTGGATCACTACGAGGACGACTGGGACCGGCTCTGGTGGATACGGTTGGACGGCGTGGCTCGAATCGTGAGCGACGGCCCTCTCCGCTTAGTCGCCCTCGAGATCCTGGCGGAGAAGTATCCCGTGTATGCCGACCAACCGCCGCCCGGCCCCGCCATAGCGATCACGGTGGAACGTATCCGCTCCTGGTCGGCCCGCTGATTTCCTTGAGATTCGTCCGCCGCCTGGCTGTTATATCACATGCGCTATATTGGAGTCCATGTACCAACAGTTGCGGGAGATTCGGCTGGCAAAGGGAATCACACATTCCCAGCTGTCGGCGATGACGGGCATCGCGCAACCGAACCTGTCCCGCATCGAAGCGGGAAAGGTGGATGCAAGGTATTCCACGCTCGCTCGGATAGCACGCGCTCTGGGAGTGGAGTTGGTGGTTTCGGCTCCGGCCGTTCTCACGCTGGCCTACGTGCAGGCGAGGATGGCCGATGGCGCCAGACGGTTGGCCGACCGCGGCATTCCGCCCCGCGACAACGAGCAGAGGCTGGAGTGGAAACAGGCCCGCGGCGTCGACACTACGGTCGAACGACGACTGCTGGAGTGAAACCCTCCGAACTCATCGGCCTGGCATTGCAAGCGTCGCCGAGCAGCGCTAAGAACAGTTCCTTTCTCCGGCGATGAACCGGCTCATCGGATCGCTCCGCCGCCGCTAGCGTGAGACATCATGTCGCACTTCACTCCCGCCCTGTTCGAGTTTCTCGACGAGTTGGCTGTCAACAACCGGCGCGACTGGTTCCAGGCCAACAAGCAGCGGTACCGGGCCGACGTCCAGGATCCCCTTCTCCGGTTCGTGACCGACTTCGAGGATCCGCTCGAGAGCATCAGCCCCCACATGGTGGCCGACGCCAGGCGGTCCGGCGGGTCGGTTTTCCGCATCTATCGCGACGTCCGCTTCTCGAAGGACAAGACCCCTTACAAGACCAACGCGGGTGTCCATTTCCGCCACGAGGCGGGCCGGGACGTGCACGGGCCGGGGCTCTACCTACACCTCGAACCCGGCATGGTGTTCGCCGGCGCGGGGATCTGGAGGCCGAACGCGGCCACCGCCGGAAAGATCCGGGAGGCCATCGTCGAGGACCCGGATGCATGGTGCCGGATCGTGGAGGAGCCGGACTTCGCCTCCACCTTCACGCTCGAAGGCGAGTCGCTGAAGCGCGCCCCGAGGGGCTTCGACCCCGGCCACCCCCTGATCGACCACCTGAAGCTGAAGTCGTTCGTGGCCACCACCAGCTTCTCGGAGGAGGAAACCTGCGCCCCGGACTTCATCGACCTCTACACCGACACCTGCCGCGTGGCCGCTCCCTTCACCGGATTCCTCACCGCCGCGCTAGGCCTGGCCTGGTAGCGGGTTGGTGGCCTCCCGCACGGTGTAGAACCGAGCCGTAGGGATGCCCGACGGCGTGCCGCGAGGCTGGCTGGGTCGAGGCATGGTGTCATCGATCAGCGTGGCAGTGGAGCGATGCGCGACCTGGCGAATTGCGGTCGCCGCTTCGGTCGGCGTCGTCGGGTGCGTGGGTGGTCTCGCTTGGCGCCAGGCACGGCTGGCGGGACTGGACCTGCTCGACAGTCGGGGCTGGTACACGCCGGACGAGGCGGCGGCCCTGCTCGACGCGCTCGACCGGCTCGATGCGAACGCAAGGGCCGTCTATGCGACGACCGCACTCACCATCGACATGGTTTTCCCGGCCTCCTACGGCCTGCTGCTCGCGGTCCTGCTGTTACGGCTGTTCCGAGGCGGAGCGCTGCTGTGTCTGCTGCCGCTGACGGTAGCCCTGGCCGACGGGCTGGAGAACATCACCGTCGCGGTGCTGGCCCTTGTCCATGACGGCGCTCCGTCTCTGCTGGCATGGCCGGCCGCGGTGTTCACCGCGGTCAAGACCGCGCTGTTCGTGGCGACGGTGGCTGTGATCTGCGCCGGCGCGATGCGTTGGATGTGGGAACGCACACGGCACTCACGCTGACCAGGAACGCCCCCGACCCAGCAGGCGCGGACGCCGTTGCGCGCCTTGGCGTGCTAGCGGTCAGCGACTCCAGCCATAGCTAGGAATACGACCATGCCGACCAAGCACATTGGTGGAGGCGGGTAGTTCGAGCTGTCGGCGTGCCGGGTCGATCATCCTCGACGGCGGTCGGCCCGGCGCTACATGTTCCGGCGGTACTGGCCGCCCACGGCGTATAACGCGTGCGTCATCTGGCCGAGGCTGCACACCTTTGCCGCCGCCATGAGGGCGTCGAACGTGTTGCCGCCCGATAGTGCGACTCGCTGTAGCTCGTCGAGGAGTTCCGCTGCCTGTTTCTCGTTGCGATGGTGGAGCTGGTCCATCTCGGCCACGAGTTGGTCTCGTTCCTCGGCTGCGGATCGGATGATCTCCTTCGGCCGTACGAAGGGCGATCCATCGTCCGAGAGAAACGTGTTGACGCCGACGATGGGGAGATCGCCCGATGACTTGAGCCGCTCGTAGTGGAGCGACTCCTCCTGGATCTTGCTCCGTTGGTACTGAGTCTCCATCGCTCCGAGGACGCCGCCTCGCTCGCTGATGCGGTCGAACTCCATCAACACCGCTTCCTCGACGAGGTCGGTGAGCTCCTCGACCACGAAGGACCCTTGAAGCGGGTTCTCGTTCCGGTTGAGGCCCAGTTCCTCGTTGATGATGAGCTGTATGGCCAGCGCCCGCCGGACCGACTCTTCGGTCGGGGTCGTTATCGCCTCGTCGTAGGCGTTGGTATGGAGCGAGTTCGCACTGTCGTAGATCGCGTACAACGCCTGGAGCGTCGTCCGGATGTCGTTGAACCCGATCTCCTGGGCGTGGAGGGAGCGCCCGGAGGTCTGGATGTGGTATTTGAGCATCTGCGAGCGATCCGAAGCCCCGTAGCGGTCGCGCAGAGCCTTCGACCAGATCCGCCGCGCCACCCGGCCGATGACGGCGTACTCGGCGTCTACACCGTTGGAGAAGAAGAAGGAGAGGTTGTGGGCGAAGGCATCGACGGCCATGCCTCTCGCCAGGAAGTACTCGATGAACGTGAACCCGTTCGCGAGCGTGAACGCCAGCTGGCTGATGGGGTTGGCCCCCGCCTCCGCCATGTGATACCCGCTGATCGAAATGGAGTAGAAGTTCCGTACGGCGTTGTCGATGAAGAACTGCTGGATGTCGCCCTGCATGCGGAGGGCGAACTCGGTCGAGAAGATGCAGGTGTTCTGAGCCTGATCCTCCTTGAGGATGTCGGCCTGCAGGGTGCCCCGAACCCTCCCGAGCACGTCGCGCCGGATCTCGGCGTAGACGTCCTCCGGCACGACCTCGTCCCCCGAGATGCCGAGGAGCCGGGTGCCGAAGCCGGTGTTGCCCTCCGGCAAGTCGGCCCGATAGACCGGGCGAGCCACTCCACGGTTCTCGTACCGATCGTTGAGTTTGGCTTCGACGACCTCCCAGAGCCGGTGCTCGTCGATGTACCGCTCGCATTGCTGGTCGATCGCGGCGTTCAGGAAGAAGGCGAGGATCATGGGGGCCGGGCCGTTGATGGTCATCGACACCGAAGTGCTGTTGTCCAGCAGGTCGAAACCCGAGTAGAGCCGTTTCGCGTCGTCCAGCGATGCGAGCGAAACGCCGCTGTTGCCGACCTTGCCGTAGATGTCCGGCCGCTCATCCGGGTTCTCGCCGTACAGCGTCACCGAGTCGAAGGCCGTGGACAGGCGGACTGCCGGCATCCCTCGTGACAGGTAGTGGAACCGTCGGTTGGTCTGCTCGGGACCGCCCTCGCCGGCGAACATGCGGGTCGGCCGTTCGGTCGTGCTGCGGAACGGGAAGACACCACCGGTGTAGGGAAACGATCCGGGCACGTTCTCCTGGAGCACCCATCGGACGCGGTCGCCCCAGCCGCGCATCCTGGGGAACGCGACCTTGGGCACCCGCGTCCCCGACAGGGTCGTGGTGGCTGCCTCCACCGTGACGACGCGGTTCCGCACGGAATACGACACCTCTTCGGTCTGGTATCGCTCCCTCGTCGCGTCCCACTCGTCCAAGGCCCGCATCGTCTCGGCGCCGAGGCCGGCCCGGAGCGAGTCGATCTCTTCCGAGAGGTCCAGGCCGGTGCGATCGGCGGCGGCGATGAGCCCCTGGAGCTCCTGGGCCAGGTCCGCCTGCCGTTCCACGTCGGCGTTGTACTCACGGATCGTCTCGGCGATCTCGGAGAGGTAACGGACCCGGTTCGCCGGGATGATGCGCCCCCCGTCGGTCCCGTCGACCCGAAGCTCGCGATGGGGGCGGAACTCGAGGGACGACCGCCCGTCGATCTCGGCCATCAGGGCGTGGAAGAAGCGGTTCGTACCCGGATCGTTGAAAAGCGAAGCCGACGTGAGGTACACGGGCACGTCATCGTCCGGGCGGTCGAAGTCGACCCGGTTGCGACGCCACTGCTTCTTGACATCGCGCAGCGCGTCGAGGGCCCCGCGCCGATCGGACTTGTTGATCGCCACGAGGTCGGCGAAGTCGAGCATGTCGATCTTCTCGAGTTGCGAAGGCGCCCCGTACTCGGGCGTCATCACGTAGACGCTCAGGTCCGAGTGGTCGACGATCTGGGTGTCCGACTGCCCGATGCCCGACGTCTCGAGGATCACCAGGTCGAAGCCCGCCGCTTTGACGATGTTCACGGCGGCCGAGACGTGGGGGGACAGCGCCAGATGCGCCTGACGGGTTGCGAGGGATCGCATGAAGACGCGCGGCTGGTGCACCGAGTTCATGCGGATCCGATCGCCCAACAGAGCACCGCCCGACCGTCGGCGAGATGGGTCGGTCGAGATGATCGCGATCGATCTGTCCTCACGATCGGAAACGAATCGCAGGACGATCTCGTCGATGAGCGACGACTTCCCGGATCCGCCCGTACCGGTGATCCCGACGACGAGGGACGAGGATTCGGCCGCGGCCGACGCGACGGATTCGAGGAGCGCAGCGTGCGTCTCGGGCGCGTTCTCCGCCGCCGAGATGAGCCGGGCCACAGCGCGCCTGTTCGTCACCGACAGGTCGGCGAGACCGACATTTACCTCGACCCCGCGGGGGGCATCCGCCCGCACGATCAGATCGTCGATCATCCCCTGCAGGCCCAACTCCCTGCCTTCGTCAGGACCGTAGATCCGCTCGACTCCCAGAGCCCGGAGGCTCTCCGCCTCCTCGGGGAGGATGGTGCCCCCTCCCCCGCCGAATATCTTCACGTCGGTGGCCCCGACCTCGTCGAGCAGCGAGCGCAGATAGCGGAAGAACTCGAGGTGGCCTCCCTGGTAGGAGGTGACGGCGACGGCTTGCGCGTCTTCTTGAACGGCTGCCTCGACGAGCTCCCGGACCGGCCGGTTGTGACCGAGGTGTATCACCTCCACGCCGGCCGCCTGGAGGATGCGTCGCATGATGTTGATCGCCGCGTCGTGACCGTCGAAAAGGGAGGTCGCCGTCACGACACGCAGGTGATGACTTGGTCCCGGCATTGGCTTCCGCACTATTATGTGAGATTACTTTGATGTCAAAGGATATCGCAAGGCAGGCGGTAAGCAAACCTCCCATGGACCCGATCGCCGAGGCGCGGCGGCAATGGGAGCACCATGGCTGGGCCGACGCGGCCGGCGGCATGTCTGTGGTCACGACTCTGGTGAGAGCGAACCAGATCGTCACGGCAATGGTCGAAGCGGCTCTCGCCCCGTCCGGCCTCAGTTTCGCCCGGTTCGAGATCCTTCGCCTGCTCGGGTTCAGCCGCGCCGGCGAGCTGCCCATGGGGAAGATCGGCGCCAGGCTTCAGGTCCATCCTGCCAGCGTCACGAGCGCCGTGAAGCGCCTGGAACGCGACGGGCTCGTCGGTCGACGGGTCGACGTGACCGACAGCCGGGTGGTGCTCGCATCGATCACGGCCCAGGGCCGCGACATCGTTGGCCGGGCGACGGATGCGGTCAACGCCGTGTTCCGGCGCCTCGATGAAGAGGGCGTCGCTATTGAAGACCTGACGAGACTGCTGAACCGGATCAGATGGCTGGCGGGCGACACCGTTGCCGGTGAGCACGGCGCTCAAACTCGGCCATAGAATCCCGGGAGTTCCGTCCCAGCGAGGTGTTTCTTGATCGAGTTCGCGCTTACCCCTGAGCAGGAGATCCTGAGGGCGTCAACGGCGAGGCTCGCCGACGAGGTCTACGCCGCCAAGGCGGAAGCCTGGGATCGGGACCGCACGTTCATGCCTGACGAGGAACGAAAGCGGCTCGGAGACCTGGGACTGCTCGGAATCGGCCTCCCCGGCGCCTACGGCGGGGGCGACGGAACCCTGCTCGACTCGCTCATCGTGATCGAGGAGCTGGCAAAGCGCAACCAGATCGCGGCCTTTCAAGCGTTCGAGTCGAACACCGGTCCGGCCCGGGCCATCGCCATGCTCGGCTCTGATGCCCAGAAGGAGAGGTTCCTGCCGCCGGTGATCCGGGGCTCCGCCACCATGGCCATCTCGATCTCGGAGCCGGACGCCGGGTCGGCGGCAACGGACCTCACGACATCGGCTGTCCGCGACGGAGCCGATGTCGTCATCAACGGCATGAAGCGATGGTGTTCGGGCGGCGGGCACGCCGAGCTGTATCTCGTGTACGTCAGGATGAACGAGCAGCTCGGCTCGAAGGGCATCGGCGCCGTGGTCGTCGAGGCCGGTACCAGCGGCCTCACCTTCGGCCCGCAAGAGGACCTGATGGGCTTTCGGGGTATCCCGTCGGCCGACATGTTCTTCGAGGACGTGAGGGTCCCGGCGGAGAACGTGATAGTGCCTGCCGGGAGATTCCGTGACCTGTTCACCGCCTTTTCCATCGAGCGTCTCGGCAACGCGACGATGTCGCTGGCCATCGGCCAGGCGTGCCTCGACCTCACGGCCAAGTATGTGGAGGAGCGTCAACAGTTCGGGAAGGACATCGTCGAGTTCCAGGCGGTTCAGCTGGCTCTGGCGGACATGGTCCTGAAGACCCAGGCGGCACGGCGTCTCATATGGACCGCGGCTGCCGGCGCGGGGACCGGAGCGCCCGATCCGCTGGATGCTTCGATCGCGAAGTGCTACTCCAACGAGATGGCCAAGGAGGTCTCGGATCTAGCCATCCAGCTCCACGGTGGGTACGGCTACTCGGTGGAGTACGGCCTGGAGCGCTATCACCGTGATGCGCACGGGTGGGCGCTGGGAGGCGGCACGCCGACGATCCAGCGGATACGCATCGTGTCACAGTATCTCGGCCGCAGGTTCAAGCAGCGAGGCTGAGGCCCGAGTAGCCGGGCTACCGATCAGGGTGCCCCGATCACCATCACGCAGGCGATGACGCCCGGACCGCCGAGGGTGTGCGCCAGTCCCTTCGTGGCGCCGTCGACCTGGCGAGCTCCGGCTCGACCGGTCACCTGGTCGGCGATCTCGACAACCATGCGCACACCGGTCGCGCCGACCGGGTGGCCGCACGCCTGGAGGCCTCCGGACACGTTGACGGGGATCTCGCCGTCATGGGCCGTCGCTCCCGACCGGAGCAGCTCGACCCCCTTGCCTCGCTCGGCCAGCCCGAGGTCTTCGGTGTTGACGATCTCGGTGATCGTGAAGCAGTCGTGGCACTCGACCAGGTCGAGCTCGGACCTCGGATCGATGATGCCTGCCTGACGGTACGCCCGCGCGGCCGCTTCGCGGGTCGATGCGAAGCCGAGGTAGTCGCCCGACTCCTCGAAGAAGCTCGACACGTAGCCACCGGTCACGGATAGGCCGACCCCGTCGATCAACGCATAGTCCGATGCGTTCGCGTCCGCCCATTCACGCGACGCCAGGACGACCGCAGCCCCGCCGTCGGTCGTCGGGGTGCAGTCGTAGAGGCCGAGGGGTTCGGCGACGACGGGCGCTTCGAGTACCTGTTCCATCGTGAGCTCCGAGCCGAACTGTGCGCTCGGGTTTGACATCGCGTTGCGGTGATTCTTCATCGCCACCCGGGCGAGGTCGTCTCTCGTATATCCGTAGGTGTCGAGGTAGCGGTTGGCGAGCAATGCGAACTGACCGGGCGCGGTCCTGCCCTTGGCCAGTGTCGGGTGGCTGCCCTCGGCGGTCTTGGCGACGAGAGACCCCTTCGGAGTGACGTCGCGCATCTTCTCCGCTCCGATCGCCAGAACGATGTCGTGCTCCCCGGCGGCGACGGCGAGGGCTGCGCCGCGCACGGCCTCCATCCCACTCGTGCAGAAGTTCGAGACCCGTGTCACGGGGCGGGGAGAGAATCGCAGGGCCTCGGCCACCGCAGCCCCGGAGTCGCCGATGAGCCCCGAAGTCTGAGGCTCGGCCGTCGCCAACCAGGCGGCGTCGATGGCGTCCATGGTGAGGCCTGCGTCGGTGACGGCGCCATGGGCGGATTCAGCCACGAGGTCGAGGTAACCCATGTCGTGAAGGACACCGAATCTCGTCATGGCCGTGCCGACAATGGCCACCTCTCCGGCGATGCCCATCAGGCCGCCCCTGCCGGTGCAGCCTGGATCTTCCAGAAGTAGTTGGGCACATTCCCCCCGCCGTGCAGCCTGCGCAGAACCAGTTCCACCCGGTCTCCGATCTCGACTTCGAGCCGGTCGGCAACCTGGCCGTAGAAGCGGCCGCCGCCGTCGAGGTCGACGACCGCCATGGAGAGCGGGCCGCCGAACGGGAACACGTGGTCCCGAGCGAAGGTCACCACGGTGCCGGTGCGGGCAAGGTGGTACGGCTCGAACCCGGCGCTCGACGCAGCGGGCGGCGGTGGGTAGACGACCTCCCCGGTCTCGGTGTTCCTCGCTGCGAGCAGGCGAAACGTCTGGCTTCGCTCCCGGTAGGCCATCGCCTGGGATGAGTACGGGGTGAACGTGGACTCGTCGGGATCGGCCGGACGCTCTCCGCGCAGCCCGCCCGCGATCTCATCGGCAGCCTGCTCTCTGATGCCGGAGAACCGGGATCCGACCGTTATCCGGACGGCGTGTCTGATACCTCCGGACGACGAGGCGACCACCAGATCCCGGCCCTCGGTGGCGTCACTCGTGAAGAGGCCGATCAACGGTGCGGCGCATCCCGGAAATCCTGCGCCTTCGATCTGCGGACCGGAGGCGGTCGAGAGAAGGACGCGGTCGGCGTCGAGCCGGTCGGCGAAGCCCTTGGCGGGTGAATAACGATCGAGAGACCTGTCACCGGCCTGAACTCCCGGTGTGTCGCGACGCTGCCAGCGATCCAGGAACAACTCGGCACCGCTCTCTGCCGGGGTGACACCGCCCACATCTCCGACCGAGTCGATCAAAAGGGCGACTGCTGCCGCCCCTAGAGGCCTGCCTCTGGTATCCCGGCGGTCGTCGGAGACCACGACGAGCACCGGCCCGCGGCCGTCGGCTACGCGCCGCGCCGCTTCGGCGATCGCGGCGACACCGGCAGAGACCGACCCGGTCAGCTCCAACACGTCGGGCCCGGGACGATCCGCAGCGGACCGGATGTCCAGCACCTCGGCAAGAAAGGGGGCGATACCGGGCTCCGGGAGCGGGGCCGACACGGTTGCTGCCAGCAAACCGTTCGGAGTGACGTCCGGGTTCCTGTCCAGCATCGCCAGGCCGCACCTGGCAGCCATCGTGACGGCGTCCTCGTCGTGTGCGGCCCGGGAGACCGTCCCCCGGCCAGTCCTGCTACGCCACCGGCCCAGCGAGACCTGCGCATCGACGATGAAGGCGCTCGCCGTCGCTTTCTGATCCATCGATTGTCTTCACTTCCGGCATCGGCTACGGCCCGGATGGCTGAGCCTACAACGCGCCGCCGTGGCGACCCGGGCTACGGTCCGGTGCGCTCCGGTCGGCCCTTGACCTGACGGGCTACGTCCAGCGAGTCGTACCAGACGCTCAACGACTTGATCTTTCCGTCGGAGATGTCGAACACGTCCACCGCGGAGAAGGCCACGGGGCGTCCGCCCACCGTCCGGCCGTCAAAGTCGATCTCAACCACCACGCTGCTCCCCGATGCCAGGAACCGAGTGGGTCGGTCGGTTCCTTCGACAAAACCGGCCAGCAGGGTCTCGAAGTAGTCCACCGCGGCATCCACGCCCTCGAGGCGTCCCCTGCCGACGACCTGCAGCGATAGATGTGGATGGAGGATCTCTCGGAGCGCCGGCCAATCTCGAGAGTTGATCGACGCGAAGTACTGCTGGACGATGGTTTGCGGTGAAGTTGGAACGTCCACGGCCTTCTCGGGAGAGCCCCTCAACGAATCTAGCGCGCGGGATCGTAGTTGAAACGGTGGCCGCGAGGGCGCCCTGCCGAGCCGCAGCGACCGCGTTCTCGCTCTCAGGTCAAGGCTCTGAGGGAGTCGTTTCCCTCGGCGATCGCCGGCCCGATCCCTCTCGGAGCCCGAGCGTCGCCGATGACGACGAAGGGCACCTCTAGCTGATCGAGCCAGCTCGGCCGGACTGAGCGCGCCGGATCGGCGATCACAACCCCGCCGCAGGGAATGAAGATCTCGCCGTCCTCGGCCGAAGCCACCAATCCGGACTCGTCAAGGCGCCGTGGGATCGCCAGAACGACCGATCCGCCGGCCGATTCGATGCGGCTGAGATACGCCCGCCTGGCCAACCCGCTGGTGTCGTTGCCGGCACGCGTACCGGTTACGACGACGACAGGATTTCCCTTGTGGATCAGCCACAACGATGTTGCCAGAGCTCGGCGACCCCCACCGAGGACCACGACCTCTCCTAAGGGTTCCGGCGTTCCCAGAGTCGACTCCCCGGCAGCCAGCAAGCCCTCGGCGGACCAGACGGGCATGCGGTCGTATCCGTCGAGTACCGGCACCTCGGTGACACTTCCCGTGGCGGCGACCACGAAGTCCGGGTCGAGATCACCCACCGAAGCCGCCGTGGCCTCGAATTGGAGTCTCACATCGACATCGAGGTGCTCCATCTCGAGGAAGAACCAATCCGCAAGACGCTGCACATGGCGCAGTGGCGGCGTCCGGGCGGCCAACCTGAGGCTGCCCCCGATCGTATCGGCCCGGTCGACGATGACGACTTCATGGCCCTCGAAGGCGCCCTTCCGAGCCGCTTCGAGGCCGGCCGGGCCGGCGCCGATCACCACGAGTCGGCGTGGCGCGGCGCGGGCAGGCAGGAGGGTCGGCCGGAGCTCTCTCCCGGCATCGGGGTTCACCGAGCACGAGATGGGGTCACCGTGCTGGAGCATTCCGGCACATCCCTCCACCGTTCCGATACAGGGCCTGATCCGGGCAGGCTCCCCACTTCTCGCCTTGGTCGCCCAGGCGGGATCGGCCAGAAGCGCCCGGCCGACGGCGACCGCATCACAACGGCCCGAGGCCAGCGCCATCTCGGCGGTTGAGGGATCGGTGATGCGCCCGACGGCCACGACGGGAATGCTCACGCCGGCGCGCACCTGCGACGCGAGGTCTACGAACGTGCCCTCGGGATCGTCGAGCAACGGAATGGTGTAGGGAACGGAACCGTAGACGCCCGCGGACACGACCAACCCGTCGGCTCCGGCGGCCGCAAAGGACCTGGCCGCCACGACGGCGTCGGCGATCTCGAGACCGCCGGGCACGAAGTCGGCCCCGTTGAGGCGAACCATCACGGCGAGTTCGGGCACGGCTTCCTTGATCGCACGGACGATGTCGACGCCGAAGCGAGTTCTCGCGGCGACGGTTTCACCGCCGTACACGTCGCTGCGGTGGTTCGATCCGGCGGACATGAACTGATGGATGAGGTAACCGTGCGCGGCGTGCACCTCGACGGCCACAAACCCGGCAGTCCACGCCTTCCGGGCCGCGGTGGCGAACGCGGTGACCAGGTCCTCGACCTCGCTGATCTCCAAGGACCGCGGTTGCCGGCTGACGTGGACGAGCGGCGCTATGGCGGACGGGGCCACGGGGTCGCCGCCTATCACCTTCGGGCTCACCTGACGGCCGCCATGGCCGAGCTGGAGGCAGGGCGCAGCGCCGTTGGCCGCTATGGCATCGGCCAGCGGGGCCAGAGCTCGAGCCGCGCCGTCGAGCCACATCCACGGAATCTGTTGCTCGACCCGACCCTCCGGCGCAACCGCCCCGAAGGCCACCACCGCCATCCCCACATCGTGGGTGCGAGCTGCGAAATACTCGATCAGGTGCTCGGTGGGAAGCCCGGCCCGGAACCCGAATCCGGTCGTCATCGGCGACAGCAATATCCGGTTCGAGAGCTCGAGCGGTCCGAGGCGCCAGGACGAGAAGAGGGTTGGATACGAGTTCCGAGCTGCCTTCACCGGCGCGAGTGTACGGACCAGGGCTGGAAGGCGGGAGGTACGGTCCAAGAGGTGCCCAAAGGACGCGGATGGACCTCTACTGGTTGGCCGCGACGCTTCTACCTGGGGGTTCGATTCCGGCTACCGGGCCAACCGGACGTGTTTCAGTACCCTGCTAGCCATGGCCGTCGAGGTCTGGATCGTGCGAGCTGCCGAAAGGGCACTCGGGCGTTCGCTCCGAGCGGCCCGCGTCGAGCCGATGGCGGGCGGACACTCATGGGATACCTATCTCGTGTCGACCGCCTCAGGTCCCGAGGCAGTGGTGAGAGTTGCTCCGCGAGGCGGAACGCTCGCTCCCTACGACGTCGAGGTGGAACGGCGAGCGCTCCGGGCTGCCCGTGGGGCGGTGCCTGCTCCGGACGTGCTGCTCGTCGCCGCTCATCCGTCCCGGTTCGGGGCGCCGCTGCAGGTCCAGACCGTTGCCCCCGGGGAGAGACTGCGCAGCTCGCAGGAGTTCCCACACCATGAAAGAAAGCGCTATCGAGCAGCGATGGCTGTCGCGCTCGGGGATCTCCATCGTTTGGGTGATCCCTCCCGGCTCTCCGCGGTCAAGACGACGGGAGAAGCGATTCGATCGATCATCAACGTAGAGGTGGAGCATTACCGCCGGGCCGCGGCCGCGCGACACCCGGGGTTCGAGATCGGCCTTCGGTGGCTTCTGAGCAACCTCCCGGGAGGCAGCGACGAACCTGTTGTCTGCCACGGTGACTACCGCATCGGCAACATCCTGTGGGATGACGGCGGAGAGATCAGCGGAGTGCTCGACTGGGAGCGAGCCTGGGCGGGCGACCCGATGTGCGACATCGCATTCACGCGCCAATTCTCCGCCTGGGGAGGAATCGATGGGGAGGCGGTCGCTCTCTACGAGCGGGCATCGGGGCGAAAGGTCGACGAGTCCCGGATGGCCTTCTACCTCAGGCTCGAGCGCTGGAGGTCCTACACGGCCTCGATGCGGGGGATCTCAGCCCTGGCTTCCGGGAAGTCTGATCGCCCCGCGCTGGCGGCTATCGGAGAGGCCGGAAACTCGGGCATGTGGGATCTGGCGAGCTGGCTCGAGGACGGTCTGGTGCCCCTTCCCCCCGCGCTCGCGAAGCGGCGGAGCCACTACGCGCCGATGCTGAGCACTGCCAGACGTGTCGAGATTGCCCGCCACCCCGGTACCGGCGGACCGCTGCGCTCGCACTTGCTCGACGACGGGGAGGAAAGCCGCGCGCTGCGCCGGTCGGTGGATCGATTGCGAGCTATCGGCGGTATGCCGGCTCTGGCGAAAGCGCTCGACGTGTCAGACGTGGAGGAGGCATGGGAGGCGGCGTTCGAGGTTCTTACCGCGGCGGCTGCTGACGGCGGGCGTAACCTACAGGCAGCATTGCAAGCGCTGGGGCACCGTTTCACGGGGCGCCCGACCTTTCTCCAGGAGATGGCATGGCGCTGAAGGAACGAGATGAATACCTCCACGCCCCTCCTGCCGACGCCCCGGACACGCACCTCTGGAGCGACAACTTCTGGTTTTCTGTCGTCGATCGCGAGGCAGACGTCTTCGGCATCAACCACATCCATGCCTCGCTGAGTCACGGCTACTTGCGAGCGAGCGCCTTCTACGTCATCGACGGCGTCCACCAGCAATGGGCCTCACGTCAACCGCTCGGGGTCGATCCGGTGTTCGAGACGATCGGCGATCAGCGGCTTACGTTTCGAGTCGACAAGCCTTTCGAGCAGTACCGCTGGGTTTTCGACGGCCCAAAGTTCGGATTCGATCTCACCTATCGCAGCCGTTTCGCGGTCTTCGACTACGACGACTGTCTGGGCGGCAATCCGCTGGCCGCCTACGAGGACTACGGAGGCCACTACGAGCAGGCGCTCTCCTGCCAGGGCTCCTTCGAAGCCTTCGGTGGTCCCCGCAAGGGCGAACGACGGGCCATCGATTCGTGGGCCCACCGCGATCACTCCTGGACCCATCGATTCGTGCGCTCCAGCTCCTGGGAGCCGCGCAAGCATCGAACGCTACAACGATCTCTCGGTCACTTCTGGCCGTCGATCCAGCTCGAGAACCGTCACCTCAATGCGTTCGGCTGGATGAATCCGGACCGGCAGCTGCCCGAGGGCGCCAACCCGGTGGGAGGATGGATAGGCGACGCCGACGGGTCTCGACCGATCGTCGGCGCCTCATGCGTGCCGCGTCTCGAAGACGATCGCCGCACGGCTATGTCGTTCGACATCCGGTTCGATCTCGGCGACGAGCAACTCACCGTTGTGACGGGCCGAAAGCACGCCCAGACCCGCAACGGTCTGATGCGCGATGAGAACGACGCAGAGGCGCGCCTGGACTGTTACGAGCCCTTCTTCGACTTCGAGGTCCTCGAAACCGGAGAGCGCGGCTACGGCGTCGTCGAGTACTCCATCAACCCGCCCACGCCCCGATTCCGCTACTAGGCCTGATCCTTCGTGTTTCCCGACACACCGGCCGCATCCAGCCACGTCAACGGCGTATTTGCGGCTTCGCCGTCCTTCACCCGGTGGGTGCCAAGCACCACCTGTCAGGGATGGGACCGTCGGAGACCATCATTCGTGTTCAGGTCGCCCTTCTCCGACTCAATCCATCCTGACAAACCGCGCGCATGAAGGATTGGGGCTAATGCGCGCCGCCTTCCTCGACGGAGCGGAGGACATCGCAGTTCGCGAGGTACCGCCCATCCCAGCCGAAGGCCACCTCGTCGAGATCGACGTGATCGCTTGCGGGATCTGCGGTTCTGACCTTCACCGATGGCGCCGTCCGGACTTGATGGCCGGGCAGATCGAACCATCGATCCCCGGCATGGCGGGACACGAAGTCGTCGCCCGGGTGCCGCGAACCGATGGCGGGCGCGGCCGGCGAGTCGTCGTCGAGCCGAACCTCGCTGGGAATTGCGGGAAGTGTGGGGCGTGTCTGGAAGGCAAGGCGGTGTTCTGCACCAACCGCACGGCTCTCCGGTCATGGGGGTTCTCAGAGCGGATGGCAGTCAACGCCTCGAGCTTGTTCGACGTTCCGGACGGCATGGCCGACGATCTGGCGAGCCTCACGGAGCCGCTTGCGTGCGCAGTTCACGCCTACCGGGCAAGCCATACATTCGCCGCACAGGACGGGACACTGGCCGGTCGCAGGATCGCGGTGATCGGAGGGGGCGCGATCGGACTGCTGGCGATCGCCGCTGCTACTCGCCTCGGCGCCGACGCCCTGCTCTGTGTGGCCCGTTACCCCCGGCAGGCTGCGGCGGCCGAGACCCTCGGGGCGATCGAGGTGTTGGATCCCGTTGTCGACGATGTGGCCTCCCGAATACGCAAGTTCGCGCCCGATGTCGTGGTCGAGGCAGTCGGGGGCGGGCCGGAGACCTTTGATCTCGCGGTTCGAACTGTGAATCCGGGCGGTGAGGTGCTGGTGCTGGGACTGTTCGACGATCCGACATACCTTGACACGCGCCGGGCCTTGTTTCGCGAACTGCGCCTGCTCTTCTCGATGACCTACGGGGTCATCGACGGCCGCCACGACTTCGAGGTCGCCCTCGAGTTCCTCGAGTCGGATCCGGCTGCTTTCGGCGGTCTCGTGTCACACCGATTTCCTCTCGAGGAGACGGCTGACGCGTTCGCCGCGGCAGCGGACAAGTCGACGGGGGCTCTGCGGATCGTGGTAGCGCCTTGAGGTTCGGACTGCACCTCCCCCAGCTCGGCAGAGCGGCTTCGCCCGAGAGGGTGGGGGCCGCAGCCGTTGTCGCCGAGGACCTCGGCTTTGCTGACGTGTGGGCGTCGGATCACGTAGCGGTCCCGACATCGATCGAGGGCATGCCCTCGTTCTTTCCGGAGCCGATCCCGCTGTTGGCGCTCGCCGCGGCTCACACGCGGCGGGTCGGCCTTGGAACCAGCGTCATCGTCCCCGCCTACCGGAACCCGATGCACTTCGCCAAGCAGTGGGCGACGTTGGATTGGCTGGCGCCCGGACGCACGATTCTGGGGGTCGGAGCCGGATGGCTGACCGAGGAGTTTGCCGCCGTCGGTGTTCCGATGCAGGGCCGCGGCGCGCGACTCGACGATTACATCCGTGGGTGGAGGGCCCTCTGGGCGGGAGCCACGGAATTCGAGAGCAGATACTTCTCGTTCGAGGCAGTCAGAGTGAATCCACGGCCGTCCGAGGCGATCCCCGTCTGGATAGGTGGTTCATCAGCGGGTGCGTTGCGTCGAGCTGCTTGGTGTGACGGCTGGCACGGCACCTGGGCGCCGCTCGACGAGTTTAAGCGAAGGGTCGTGATGCTCCTCGCCGAGATGGAGAGGATCGAGCGCGATCGTGAGGAGGTCACCGTGTCGATCCACATGGAGGTCACCATCGGTGACGGTCTCGACTACTCGGGTTGGTCGTCCGTCGGCGACGGCTACGGTGATCGGCGACCGGTGACCGGGCGTCCGGAGGATGTCGCAGAACTTCTGGCCGACTACGCGGAAGCCGGGCTCGACCATGTCCTTGTCACACCGGTGGTTCGCGGCGCAAGAGCCTGGGACGAGATGGTCCTCGGCATCGCCGCCCTCAAGGATCTCGTCGAGAAGGGCGCGCATTGAGCATCGAGTTCTCGCAGATGCACCACTTCGGGATCGTCGTACCTGATCTCGATGGTGCGATGAACGAACTCACCAGCCAGCTGGCTCTCACGTGGGCGCCGATCCGGCACGGCGAACGCACCGTGCGCCACCTCGGCCGGCTGGTGACGACCGACCTCCGACTCACCTACTCGATTGAAGGGCCTCCCCATCTGGAGTTGATCGGAGAGGCCCGGGGCACGCCGTGGGAACCGACCGGAGGAGGTATACACCACGCCGGGTTCTGGGTTCAGGACCTGCGCGGCACCGGCCTCGAACTGGCCCGGGCAGGGATGACGCTCGAAGCCACCTATGACGCCGAGGATGGCGGGTTGCTCGGCTTTGCATACTTCACCGACGCGAACGGCTTCCGGGTCGAGATCCTCGATGACTCTCGCCGGCAGTCGTTCGATGACTGGCTCGCTGGCGGGCCGCGTTAGACCGGATACGGCAACTGCGCGGCGGCGACCATCTGTACGATCTACTTGCACGAGGAGGCCGATCATGTCGATCGACATCGCGGGTATCAGCCATACCGCGCTCGCGGTCGCCGACCTCGACACGGCGATGAGCGTGTACGGGAGCGCACTCGGCCTGACATGGGCACGCCCCCAGCAACGAGCGATCAGCATCCGGGTCGCGGACGGTGACCTGACGACGGAGATCCGGTTCACGTACTCCCGGCAAGGTCCTCCCCACCTCGAGCTCATCGAGGGCGCCGCCGACACGATCTGGGCGCCGGTGAGCGGCCTCCATCACATCGGACTGTGGAGCCACCAGCTCGATATCGACGCCGCGCGGCTGGAGCATCGAGGGATGGCTCTCGAGGCGGCGGGCCTCAGCAGATCAGGCAAGCAACCCTCCGGATTCACCTACCACCGTTCGGCACAAGGGCTGAGGGTCGAACTGGTGGATGCGGCGGCGCGGGCCGCCTTCGAACGCTGGTTCGCGGGAGGGGACCTTCGCTGACGGCGGCGACATCCGGCGGGTTCGGTTCGAGTCTTCGCCGCCGGAGTGGACTAGTGGTCTGTCTGTGTAATGGCGGTGTGGTATGGCGAGGCAGCGGTGTTCCTC
>JAPPHZ010000002.1 GCA_028820935.1 bacterium
CCACCCAGCCCACGACCGCCGAGACAACACAAGCCCCCGAAACGACCACCACCACACAAGCCCCCCAGACCACTACCACCACACAAGCCCCCGAAACCACCACCACGACACAGGCGCCCGAGACGACCACAACCACGCAGGCCCCCGAGACGACCACAACTACGCAGCCCCCCGAAACCACGACCACCACGCACGTACCGGAGACCACCACAACCACGCAGGCCCCGGCCAGGTCGAGTGTTTCGGGGGTGGCGGATCCGACCCGTGCCCAGATAGCGCAGGTCGAGGGCGTGTCCGAGTTGATCACGCCCAACGACGAGTTCTACGTGGTCGACACCGCTATCGGCGTTCCCCAGGTCGATCATCGAACGTGGACGCTCTCGTTCACCGGACGGGCGGACAACCCCTTCAGCATCACGTACGACGAGTTGCTGGCCATGCCGCTGGTGGAGCGCTACATCACGCTCTGCTGTGTGTCGAACCGGGTGGGCGGGGGTCTGGTGGGCAACGCCAAATGGCTGGGGGTACCCCTGCGGACCTTGGTCGAGAGGGCCGGCGTCCGCCCGGACGGGAACCAACTGGTCGGCCGCTCAGTGGACCGGTTCACGGTCGGCTTTCCCACCGCCGCAGTGTTCGACGGTCGGGAGGCTCTGGTGGCGATCGGGATGAACGGCGAGCCGCTCCCGCTGAAGCACGGGTTCCCGGCCCGCCTCGTCGTCTCGGGGCTGTACGGGTACGTGTCCGCCACCAAGTGGCTGACGGAGGTGGAGTTCACGGGATGGAACGACTTCGACGCCTACTGGGTCCCGAGAGGATGGGCCAAACAGGCGCCTATCAAGACCCAGTCGCGGATCGACACACCCCGGGAGGGGAACATCACGGCCGGAACCAACGTCATCGCCGGGGTCGCGTGGGCCCAGACCCGGGGCATCTCGAGGGTACAGGTGCGGGTCGACGACGGTGACTGGACGAACGCGCACCTCCCCCAGGAACTGTCTATCGACACCTGGCGGCAGTGGTACCTGGAGCATGACTTCACGCCCGGCGCCCACACGATCGCGGTCAGGGCCACCGACGGCACCGGCCGGACCCAGACCGACAGTGTCCGCCCGCCCCGGCCCGACGGAGCAACCGGATACCACACCATCCAGGTGCACGCCGCCTGACGCCGGAAGCTCCCTGGCCACGGGCCACAGCCTCCCTCTCGGACTACTGGTGTATTAGTACACTAGTACACTAGTGTGTTATGCTCCCGGACATGTGGCCTGCGCCGAGTTGGTCCTGATGGAGTAATCCCATGAACATGCCCGATCGCAACTGGAGAACCCCGGACATCGACGCGCTATGCCGCGCCCTGCTCAGCCTCGAGACGGTTGACGAGATGGCGCTCTTCCTCCGGGACCTGTGCACCCGCACCGAGATCGAAGGGCTGTCGAACCGGTGGGAGGTGGCCACGCTGCTCGAGTCCGGCCTCCCCTACCGGCACGTGTCCGAGCAGACCGGCGCCTCCGTCACCACCGTGGGCCGGGTCAACGAATGGCGGCGGTTCGGGACGGGGGGATACCGCATCGCCCTCGACCGGCTCGACAGGGGAGACCACGATGCCCGGTAGATCGCTCCGCGTCGCGGTACCCAACAAGGGCCGGCTCCGGGAACCCACCATCGCCCTCCTCAGGGAAGCCGGTCTGTCGTTCGAGCAGAGCGAACGGGTCCTGTCGGTCAGGGTTCGCAACGCCGACATCGAGCTCCTCTTCGTGCGGGCCGAGGATGTGGTGGATCTGGTCGAGACCGGCGTGGCAGACCTGGGCGTGACCGGGCTCGACCTGCTCGAGGAACTGGGGCGCGGGAACGGGGCCGAACACGTGACCACCCTGCTGGCGCTCGGCTACGGCCGGTGTTCCCTGACCGTGGCGGTCCCGGTCGATTCCCCGGTCCGGGAACCGGAGGACTTCGGCGACCGGATGGCGGTTGCCACCTCACACCCCAACCTGACCAGGAGGTACTTCTCGGAGCTCGGGAGCCGGGTACTCGTGAAACGGCTGCGCGGCTCGGTCGAGGTCGCTCCCAAGCTGGGGTTCGCGAGCGCCGTGGCCGACCTGGTGTCCACGGGAAGCACCATGCTCATCAACGGTCTCCGGCCCGTGGCGACCATCATGCAGAGCGAGGCGGTGCTGATCGGCGCCAACGGGGCGGACGTCCCGGGCCTCGATCGGCATCAGCCCGAGATCGAGAGGGTGGTGACTGCGATCGAGTCGGTGCTGGCCGGCAGGAAGAAGCGCTACCTGTTGCTCAATGCTCCCCGCGAGACTACGGAGAGGATCACCGCCCTCATTCCGGGCCTCGAGGCTCCCACCGTCATCCCGCTGGCGGAGGACGGCATGGTGTCGATCCACTCGGTGGTGGGTCGCGACGAGGTCTGGAACCTGCTACCCCTGCTCAAGGAAGCCGGGGGACGGGACATCCTGGTCCTACCGATCGGGCAATTGATCCCGTGAGCTCTCCCGACTCCTCCCGCCTGTTGAGGGTGCGCCGGTTGTCCGGCCTCGACACCCGCTCCCGCCGGGAGATACTCAGCCGGACGGCCGTACCCGACTCCGGGGTTCGCACGGTCGTCGCCTCCATCTGCCGGATGATCCGCCGGGACGGCGACCGGGCGCTCGCGGAGGCCGGAGCCTCCTACGGCGGCGGGCGGCCCGATCCCAGGGTGACACCGTCCGAGATCTCCCAAGCCCTCGACAATGCCGAACCCGGCGTTCGCAAGGCCCTCGAAGGGGCCATCGACGCGGTGCGGCGCCACCACGAGACCCAGAAACCCCCCAACAGCTCGCACGAGACCGCTCCCGGCGTCCGGATCGACCGCCTTTGGGCCCCTCTCCGGCGGGTGGGGGCGTACGTGCCCGGGGGCAAGGCCGGCTATCCGTCCAGCCTGGTCATGACGGTGGTCCCGGGCCAGGTCGCGGGAGTCGCCGAGATAGCGGTGGCGACCCCCTGTGACGGGAGCGGAAGGATCGACCCCACCCTGCTGGCTGCGGCCGGGCTGCTGGGTGTGGAGGAGGTATACGCCATGGGCGGCGCCCAGGCCATCGCCGCCCTCGCCTACGGCACCAAGAGCATCCCCTCCGTGGACAAGATCGTGGGGCCGGGCAACGCCTGGGTGACCGCCGCCAAGCTCGAGGTCTTCGGCGCCTGCGCCATCGATCTGCCGGCCGGTCCTAGCGAAGTCCTGGTGGTGGCCGACCACACCGCCGACCCCCGACTGGTGGCCATCGACCTGCTCTGCCAGGCCGAGCACGGCCCCGACTCGCCGGCTGTCCTGGTCACCACCGACCCGGGGCTGGCGACCGGGGTGGAGACCGAGATCGCCGGCCTTCTGCCTCTACTCCCCCGTCGGGACATTTTGGGGGCCGCCCTGGCCGACCACGGCTGGATCCTCGTAGCCGATACCATCCGCGACGCGGTGGGCTTCGCCAACGAGTACGCGGCCGAACACGTCTCGGTGCTCACCGCCGACGCGCCGGAGACCGCCGCCGGAGTCGTCAATGCCGGGTCGGTCTACGTGGGCCGGTGGTCACCGGAGTCCGCGGGCGACTACGCCACCGGCGCCAACCACGTGCTCCCGACCGGAGGACTGGCCAGATCGCACGGACCGCTGGGGGTGGACGACTTCGGGTCGTGGCGGCAGGTCCAGACGCTGACCAGGGAAGGCCTGGCCACCATCCGCCCGGTCATCGAGGAACTCGCCGCGGCCGAGGGTCTGGACGCCCACCGGATGGCAGCCTCCATGCGTTTCGATCCGACCATCACCCGAACCACCACCGACAGCGAGGAGGCCTGAATGCCCCGTAAAGCCACCTGCCGGCGCACCACCAAGGAGACCCGGGTATCGGTGACGCTCGACCTCGACGGGGACGGCGACGCCACTGTCCGGACCGGGATCGGGTTCTTCGACCACCTGCTCACCTCGCTCGCCCACCACGCCCTGTTCGATCTGAACGTCACCACGGAAGGCGACGTGGAAGTGGACGACCACCACACGGTGGAGGACACCGCCCTGTGCGTCGGTGAGGCGCTCGGCGACGCCCTGGGAGACCGCACCGGCATCCACCGTTTCGGCGACGCCCGGGTGCCGATGGACGAGGCCATCGGCACAGCCACCGTGGACGTGGGTGGCCGGCCCTACTCCGTGATCGACCTGGAACTGGCCAACCCCTTCATCGGCAACCTGACCGCCCAGAACATCCCGCACGCTCTGGAGTCATTCGCCCGGTCCGCCGGGATCACGATGCACCTGACCGCCACCGGACGGAACGATCATCACGTCGCCGAGGCCGCTTTCAAGGCCCTGGCCAGGGCTCTCCGGGCCGCCGTCGCCCCCGACCCGCGCCGCAGCGGGATGCCGTCCACCAAGGGAACGCCAACCCAGGAGGGCCCATGACCTCTCCGCCCCTGGTGGCGGTGATCGATCATGGCGCCGGCAACCTGGTCTCGATCAGCCAGGGCCTGGAGCGGGCCGGGGCCAGGGTGGCCGTCGCCACCGGTCCGGCCGACCTGTCCGGCGCCGCGGCGGTCGTCCTGCCGGGCGTGGGCGCGCCCGGCGCCGCCATGAGGCGGCTGACGAACGAAGGTCTGGTGGAACCGCTCAGGTCGTGGAAGGGACCGCTCCTCGGCATCTGCATCGGCCTGCAGCTGTTCTTCGAGGTGAGCGACGAGGACGGCCAGTCCTGCCTGGGCCTGGACCGGGGGCGGGTGCGGAAGCTCGAGGATGCTCCGCTGCTCCCCCACATCGGATGGAACGACCTGATCTTCCCGCCGAACGGCCGGCGGGACCCCCTGTTCGACGGCATTTCCCCGGAAGCGACCTTCTACTTCGTCCACAGCTACGCACCCGTCCCCGAGGACCCGGCCATCACCATCGCCTACGCCGAGTACCCCCACCCTTTCGCGGCCGCCGTCCGAAGCGCCGGCAGGATCGGTGTCCAATTCCACCCGGAGCGGAGCGGTGATCAGGGTCTCCGGGTCCTCGCCAACTTCGTGTCCGAAGTCCAGGAGTGGTCCCGCGCGGCCGGCGGTTCCGGGGGCGCCGGATGACCCTGAGAACGCGCATCATCGCCTGCCTCGATGTGAAGCACGGACGGGTGGTGAAGGGGGTCAACTTCGTCAACCTCACCGACGAGGGCGATCCCGTGGAACTGGCCGGCCGTTACGCCCGGGAGGGGATGGACGAGATCGTCTACCTCGATATCGCTGCTTCCCCCGAGGGCCGGTTCGCCTTCCTGGACGTGGTCCATCGCACCGCTGAGAACGTCTTCGTCCCGCTGACGGTGGGCGGCGGCGTGCGGGAGGTGGACGACATGCGCCGGGTGCTGCGGGCCGGGGCGGACAAGGTATCGCTGAACACCGCCGCAGTGCGCGACCCGGACCTCCTGGATCGGTGTGCCGATGCCTTCGGGAGCCAGTGCGTGGTGCTCGCCATCGACGCCAAGGCCATGCCGGGAGGGTCGTGGAACATCTTCGTGACCGGCGGGCGTCACGACACCGGACGTGACGCGGTGGAGTGGGCCACGGAAGGGGTCGCCCGCGGCGCCGGCGAGATCCTGCTGACCTCCATGGATCGGGACGGCACCAACATCGGCTTCGATACAGAGTTGCTCCGGACGATCACCGGCGCGGTGGACGTACCCGTGATCGCGTCGGGCGGCGCCGGGCGGCCCAGCCACTTCGTCGAAGCGGTGGAGGCCGGGGCGTCGGCGGTGCTGGCCGCCTCCATCTTCCACCGGCGCGAGGTGGAGCTGGGCGAGATCAAGCGGGTGATGAGCGAGGCAGGGATACCGGTCCGCCGTGTCTGACCTGTCCATCACCTGGGACGACCGCGGGCTGGTTCCCGCCATCGTCCAGCACCACCGTACGGGCGAAGTGCTGATGATGGCGTGGATGGACTCAGAGGCGCTGGGCCTCACCCTGTCCAGCGGCCAGGTGCACTTCTGGTCCCGGTCCCGCCGGCAACTGTGGAAGAAGGGCGAGACCAGCGGCAACACGCTCCGGCTGGTCGGGATCGGGGCGGACTGCGACCGGGACACGCTGGTGGTGAAGGTCGCTCCCGCCGGGCCGGCCTGCCACACGGGCCACCGTACCTGCTTCGAGAACCTCGACGGCGGGGACGATCCCGCTCCGCAGGGTTTCGCCGACCTGGAACGGCTGTGGCAGACCATCGCCGACCGGATCTCATCGGCGTCTGCGACCGGTTCCTACACTGCGCGGCTGGCCGAGGGCGGAGCACCTGCCACCGGACGCAAGCTGATCGAAGAGGCCTCGGAACTGGCCGAGGCGGCCCTCCTCCACCACGCGGGCCGGGCCGACGACCGGCGGGTAGCCGAGGAGGCGGGAGACGTCATCTACCACCTGCTGGTCCTGCTGGCGGAACGGGGTGTCAGCGCCCGAGAAGTGGTCGAGGAATTGGCCTCCCGCCGCCGGACAGCGTCAGAGCGGCAGTGACGCACCCGGATTCCGGCGCCAATCGTTAACCGGCGTGGCGCCGGTAGTCTCCGAGCATCGAGCGAGGGGAACGGGGCATGATCGAGGAACGGATCCGCAAGGCGCCGTCGGGTGTGCTGGCGCTGCTGGTCCTGCTGCTGCTGTTCGCCCTCGACATCTACATGCTGATCAGAGGCATCATCGACGGGACTCTCTGGCTGATCCTGGTCACATCGTTACTGATCCCGATCCTTCTCATCCTGTCCGCAGGCCTGTTCACGGTGGCCCCGAACGAGGCCCGTGTCCTCCAGTTATTCGGAAGCTACGTGGGCACGGTCCGCGACACCGGACTCCGGTACACCAATCCCCTCTACTCGAAGCAGCGCATCTCGGTACGGGTCCGCAACTTCGAGACGGAACGTTCGAAGGTCAACGACATCGACGGCAACCCGATCGAGATGGCGGCGGTGGTGGTCTGGAAGGTGGCCGACACCGCCGAAGCCAGCTTCGAGGTGGACGACTACGTCAACTTCGTGCACGTCCAGAGCGAGTCAGCCGTGCGCAACCTGGCCACCCGCTATCCGTACGACACGCAGAAGGAGGGACAGATCTCGCTGCGCGGCGACACCGAGGAGATCGCCGACCAGTTGAAGACCGAGATCCAGGGCAGGCTCGGCACGGCGGGGGTGGAAGTACTCGAGTCCCGGATCACCCACCTGGCCTACGCGCCCGAGATCGCGTCGGCGATGCTCCAGCGCCAGCAGGCCGGGGCCATCATCGCCGCCCGCAGCCAGATCGTGGAGGGTGCGGTGAGCATGGTCGAGATGGCGCTCGCAGGACTGTCCACCCGCGGGATCGTCGAACTCGACGAGGAGCGCAAGGCCAACATGGTGAGCAACCTGCTCGTGGTCCTGTGCGGCGACAAGGCCACCCAACCGGTACTGAACACCGACACGCTCTAGGGAGAACGGCCCCGGAGGCGGCTTCCGGGCTACGGAGAGCATCCTTCTACACTCCGCTCGTGTCAGATCAACCACTGGTCAGACTGGTAGATGTCGGATTCTCCGCCTCGGGCTCTGTGATCCTGCGCGGCGTGGACCTGACGGTCGAAGCCGGTGAGATAGTGGGGATCAGCGGACCCAACGGGGCAGGCAAGACAACCCTCCTGCGCCTCCTGGCCACCTTGCACCGGCCCACCTCCGGCAACTGCGCCGTGCTGGGGGCGGACACCGGCGCCCGCCCCCAGGATCTGGTGCGCGTCCGGCGAAAGATCGCCCTGATCGGCCACTTCCCCGCTCTCTGGCCCGAGCTGACCCTCAGGGAGAACGTGAACCTTCCGGCCGGATTACGCGATGGTCCCGCGGATGGCGACCCCCTCCGCGCCGTAGGGTTGGCGGACGTCGCCGGGTTGAAGGCCGCGCAGGCTTCCCTGGGGATGCAACGCCGGGTGGAGTTCGCCCGCCTCCTCGCCTGGACGCCCCGGTTGCTCCTCCTGGACGAACCGCACGCTGGCCTGGACGAGGCCGCCGCCCCGCTCGTGGACCATCTCGTCGGCCGGGTAACCGACGGGGACGGTGCGGTGGTGATGGTCTCGCACGACCGGCACCGGGCGGGCTCGCTGCTCACCCGCAGGTTGTCGGTTAACGCCGGAACGGTCCTCGAGGCGCCCGTATGACCCCGCGAGCCTTCTGGAAGCAGGTCCGGTGGGTATTCACCAAGGATCTGCGGGTCGAGGTCCGGGGTGGGGTGACGCTCCGGATGGCGACCCCGTTCGCCGCCCTCGCCCTTCTCCTGGCGCCCCTCGCCATCGGCGCAGACACCGCCCTGCTCCGCCGGATCGGTCCGGGCATGCTATGGCTGGTGGTGATCCTGTTCGGCATGACGGTCACCTTCGGGTCCGGCGCCCGCGAGTCCGGCCCGGTCAGGGATCTACTCACCCTGAGCGGGCTCGACCCCGCCGCCGGCTTCCTGGGGCGGAGCCTGGCGAGCGCCGTCCTGCTGTTCGGTGTGACCGTGGTGCTTGCCCCGCTGATGATCGTCCTGTACGCACCGGAGGGAAACCCGGGTTGGGGTTGGCTGGCCCTGCTGGCGATCGCGGGCGTAATGGCGCTGGGTCTGCTGGGATCGCTCGTAGCCACGCTCGTCACAGGTCTAAGGGAGCGCACCGCGCTCGGGCCGTTGCTGGCAATACCTCTGGCCGTTCCGGTTCTCCTTGCCACCGCCCGAGGCACGGATTCCGCCATCGCCGAACAAGGTAGCCTTTCCTGGTTGCTCCTGCTGGTGGCCATGAACCTGGCCCTCGTCATCGTCGGCGTGCTGCTGGCGGGGCCCATGGACGAGACCACCCGGTAAGGACGTCATGGCACTGCCTCCGCTGCCGCACGTAGCCCGACCTTTCAACGACCGGGTCAGATGACCCACGAAGCCGCCACCCTGCACCCGAGGTCCCGGGCCATAACCGCTGCCGGCGCGGTGGCCCTGTGCCTTACAGCGGTCGGCCTCTACATGTCGCTCACCGCGCCGGATGAGGAGACCCAGGGAGAAGCCGCCCGGCTGCTGTTCGTCCACGTCCCGTCCGCGATCACCGCCTACATCGCTCTCGGCGCCGGCCTGGTGATGGCGGTCTGGTACCTGATCCGCCGCTCCCCGGCGGCTGACCTGGTGTCGGCCGCCGCTATCGAGGTCGGCGTGCTGTTCACGGCCATCACCCTGCTCACCGGCATGATCTGGGGCCGCTTCGTCTGGGGGGTTTGGTGGGACTGGGGAGACGCCCGGATGGTGTCCACCGCCGTGCTGTTCTTCTTCTACCTGGGCTACCTGGCACTGCGCCGGTCGATCACGGACCCTCGGGTGCGGGCGGTCCGCTGCGCCGTGCTGGGGATCGTGGGATTCGTGCAGGTGCCGATAGTGCACTACTCGGTGCTGTGGTTCCGGACCCTCCACCAGGGTCCCTCCATCATCCGTCCCGACCTGGCCAACAGCACCATGGACGCCGCCTTCGTCGCCCCCCTGGGCGTCGTACTCGCCGCCTTCGTCGCCGCCCTCGCCCACCTGGTGACGATCCGGGCCCGCATCGCCCGCCTCGAGGCGGCGGTTGCCGGGTCCGCAGCCGCATCGCAACCGGTCGGCGCGTCGGTCGGCCCTCCTAGTGGTCTGTCTGTGTAATGGCGGTGTGGTATGGCGAGGCAGCGGTGTTCC
>JAPPHZ010000003.1 GCA_028820935.1 bacterium
GAAGCCGTTCTCGTCCCAGCGCCGTCGGCGATGCTCCAACCGGCCAGGCCCCCGCATCCCCCAGGGACTCTCGAACCAGATGCGACACTGCCGGGCCATGTCGCCGGGCTACTGCGTGCGCTGGTGGAAGGACAACGGCTACGAGACGCCGCCCGAAGTCGAGCCCGTCAGCTTCCTCAACGCCAGAGTCGACTGGCGCTACCGCAAAGGGATCCCCGAAAGGTCCCACAGCCCCGGCGTGACCGTGTCCCTCGGCGACTCCGCCACCGACATGGCACCTGCGGCCAAGCCCGCCCGGCTAATTGTGACATCACCCCCGTACAGCGCGGTCACCGACTACCGAGCCGACAGCTGGCTGAGGCTGTGGGCAATCGGAGAGGGCCCCGCACTGCCAAAGTGGGATACCAAGCAGAAGTACGTCGACATCGTCGCGTACCGGACAATGCTGCGCCGCGTGTTCTCAGCAACGGCACAGAGAGCCCACCCCGACGCCGCGTGGCTGGTGCGCTGCGACGCCCGCGAGCGAACGTTCAACGTGGTCCTCCCGATTCTCGCCGAGATCGCTAGCGGCCGAGACGTAGATGTGACCCCGGCCCCGTTCCGCCGACCCACCCAGACTTCGCTATACGGCGACCGGGCCGCGAAACCCGGAGAAATGGACCTACTCGTGCTCCCCAGAACCACGACAGGCCGAGCCGTAGCAGCGTGGCCCGCGGCCTAGGCCAAGACGCGGCGACTTCCCCGGGATGGGAGCCGAGACCTGCCATTCCGTCCACTCCTGCAAACCCCCTTATCGTCACATCAGGAGGAGTCAATCACCCGACGGGGAGATCGTCTGGTACACGCCGCCTGTTGACGTTGACCTGTGCCCCTGCGTCGGTCAGAGTTGAAGTTCCTCCGCCTTTAGGGGAGTGTCACCGAGCGTTGATCGATTTACTTGGGGTTGGTGTATTGTGCCCAGGTTTCCATGAGTTGGCGGCGGCGTTGGAGGAGGTCGCTGCGTGCGTATGCTTGTTCGGCGGCGTTGCCGATGCGGTGTGCTAGGGAGCCTTCTGCTACTTCGCGGGCGATGCCTTGTTCGCCGCACCAGTCTCGGAATGTGCTGCGCATGCCGTGGAGGGTGCCTTCGAGGTTGAGGCGTGTGGGTAGTTTGGTGAGGACCCATGATGGGATCTGCTCGCCGGTTTTGGTGGGGAATATCCAGGGGCTGCCATCGGAGTGGCGGCGGGCTTCGGCTAGTACCTCGATGGCTTTTTCGGATAGGGGTACTCTGTGTTGGCGGGCGGCTTTCATCCTTTGGGCTGGGATTGTCCAGGTGGCTGTGTTGAGGTTGATCTCGGACCAGGTGGCGCCTCTTACTTCTGTTGAGCGTGCTGCTGTGAGTATTAGGAACTCGAACGCGAGGCGTACCATCAGCGGGTGTGCGGACTGGCGGACTGTGGCCAACGCGTCGGCGACTTGGTGGTGTGGCAGCGCGCGGTGATGTTTCCTGCCGACGCTGTTCTGTTTGGGTAGTGCTGCTGTGACGGCGTCGGCGGCGGGGTTGTCAGATCGGTGGCCTTCGGCGATGGCCCATTTCATGATCGCGCTGATCCGTTGACGTACTCGTTTGGCTGTTTCTGGTTTGGTGGTCCAGATCGGCACGAGGCATGCCATCACGTCTGCGGTGGTGATCTCGTGTACCCGTTTGGTACCGATCAGTGGTGTGACGTAGGTGGCGAGGCTGGAACGCCATTGGGCTTCGGATTTTCCGCCTGGTTTCCATTTGCCGGCGTGTAGGGCGATCACGGCTTCCGCAGCCGCCCGGAATGTGGGGATCTGGTCTGGGTGGAGTCTGGTGGGGTCGCCGCCCGCTCTGGCTGTTCTCTTGTATTCGAAGGCTTTGGCGCGTGCTTCGGACAAGCTCACATAGGGGTAGCCGCCGAGGCCGAGGTCTTGTCGGCGGCCGCCGATGGTTCCGCGCCATATCCATTGTTTGGATCCGGTGGGCTGTACTCGGAGGATGAGGCCGTGTTGGTCACCGTATTTGCCTGGTTTGGTGACTGATCGTACGAACGCTGCGGTGAGTTTGGGCAATTCCCTCTCCTTTGTATCCCACTATGTGTCCCACATCAGATTGAAACTACCCGGCACCGGACGGGTTGTCAAGGAACAACCGACGCCGCGCCAACGCACGTGACTCGGTGGGTGGAAGTTTTCAGGCAATACCTGTGACCTGGTGCTTTGAGTGGTTCTGAAACAATCAGAAACCAACAGAACCACTAGGGAACCAAGTGCCCGGGGTGGGATTCGAACCCACACGCCCCTTAGGGGCAGCGGAGTTTAAGTCCGCCACGTCTACCGTTCCGTCACCCGGGCCAGGAGGGAGTGGGCGGGCACGAGGGCCGCCGAGAACGTTCCTGGTCCCCAGCGCCTCGCTCCAGCCTATCCGTGCGCACTCCCGGCCGTCATTCTCGCACCGATCCGCCGGCTGGGGCGGGCACCCCGCCGGTGATCTCAGCGGGGCTCGACCCAGGCGGAGTTCCTGGCGGCCTGGCCGTCGGTTTCCATCACGCAGGGGACCGGGCAGTCGAGCGGCTCTACCCAGGGAGACACCAGGTCACCTACCGGATTGGCGTTGCCGGCTCGGGTGTCCGCGTAGTGGGCATGCAGGCACTTGACCCCGCTGGTGGCGCCCGCTACTCCTCCGCGGGGTATCGGCTCCGCATTCTCCGGCAGCAGGGCGTCCCGCTGGGTGGCGTAACGGGCGTGGGCCGCATCCAGCGCGGCGCCGAAGGCAGCGACCCGGTCTGCCCGCCGGTCCAGCGCCTTGACCCCGCCGCCGCTCTCGAGACGGCTGATCCGCTTCACGGCCAGGGGGCACGTCAACCAGTACAGGGTCGGGAAGGGCGTGCCGTCCTCCAGTACCGGAGGCACCCGGACGACGACCGGGAGGTCGAGGTGGCAACGGGAGAGGGTCGTGATCTCGGCTCTCGAGGGCCGGCCGATCTGTACCGCTACGACCTGACGCTCATCCATTGCTCATGTCGCGACCGGTGAGGAAGTCCCAGAGCGCCTCCCAGAACCCGCCGGACTCGGGCACCGCCTCGCTCGACCCGCTCTGCGAAGGCTCGTGGTCAACTGGTTGGTCGCTCATGATGACCACGTAGCTGGTCTCTCCGGGATTCACGTAACCGAAGTCGGCTCGGGCGATGCGCTCGATCTCGGTGGGGGAGGGCAGCAGCTCGACCTCCCGCTCCAACTGAGCGTTTTGCTCCTGGATCTCGGCCAGTTGCACGCGGAGATCCGCGGCCTCACCGTTCAGCGCCACCAACTGGCGTATCGGGAACACGTCCACCGCCGCAACCAGCACTATCCCCAGCATTATCAGGGGAAGGAGGACGCTGCGGCGCTGGCGGGCCTCCACCGTCAGCCGCCTCCGTATAGCGACAGGCCCGGGTAGCGAGCCTGGCTCCCCAGCCGCTCCTCGATCCGGAGCAGTTCGTTGTACTTGGCGGTTCTTTCCGAGCGGGCCGGGGCTCCGGTCTTGATCTGTCCGGCATTGGTGGCCACGGCCAGGTGGGCGATGAAGGTGTCCTCGGTCTCGCCGGAGCGGTGAGAGACCACCCTTCCGTAGCCGGCGCCCTGGGCTATCTCCATGGTGTGGAGGGTCTCGGAGAGCGACCCGATCTGGTTGACCTTGACGAGAACGGCGTTCGCCACGCCCAGGTCGATCCCCTGGCGCAGGATCAGGCGGTTGGTGACGAAGATATCGTCCCCGACCAGCTGGCAACGGCTCCCCAGCCGCTCGGTGAGCAGGCGCCAGCCCTCCCAGTCGTCCTCGGACAGGCCGTCCTCGATGGACACGATCGGGTAGGTGTCCACCAGTTCCTCGTAGAAGTCGACCATGCCGGTCGCGTCCAGGGAACGCCCCTCCAACTGGTAGGCGCCGTCCCGGTGGAACTCGGTGGCGGCCACGTCGAGAGCCAGCGCGATCTCCTCGCCCGGCCGGTACCCGGCCCGTTCGATGGAGGTCATCAGCAGGTCCAGAGCTTCCCTGCTGCCGGACAGGTTGGGCGCGAACCCTCCCTCGTCGCCCACGTTGGTGCTCAAGCCCCGATCGGACAGGACCTTCTTGAGCGTCTGGTAGACCTCCACCCCGGCTCGGAGAGCGGCGGAGAACGAGGCCAGTCCGGCCGGGACCACCATGAACTCCTGGACATCCAGCGGGTTGGCGGCGTGGGCGCCTCCGTTGAGCACGTTGAGCAGGGGAACGGGTAGATCCTGGGCGGAAGGGCCGCCCAGATAGCGGAACAGGGGCATGTCCACCTGGGTTGCGGCGGCGCGGGCGCAGGCGAGCGACACCGCGAGGATGGCGTTGGCGCCCATCCGACCCTTGTTGGTGGTGGCGTCGAGATCGATCATGACCTGGTCGATGAGCGGCTGCTCGGTGGCGTCGTGTCCGATGACCGCCGGTCCCAGGATGTCGTTGACGTTCGATACGGCTCGGGCCACGCCCTTTCCGGCGTAGGGAGCACCTCCGTCCCGAAGCTCGACCGCCTCGAGGGTCCCGGTGGAGGCGCCGGAGGGTACGGCGGCCCGACCCACGGCGCCACCGGCGAGGCCCACCTCGGCCTCTACGGTCGGATTGCCGCGTGAGTCAAGAATCTGCCTAGCACGGACCGTAGTGATGGTCGTGGCCACCGATGCTCCCTCGGAACTGGCTCGTTAACTTATCACGATGAGCCGCCAACTCCGTGCATCTATGGCTGGCGCCGCCTCTACAACGGAATCGCGGGAGGAAGCCACTGCTACATGCTTCTTAGCATGGTTGCAGCTGGTTTATGTCACACCCATGGTGTATGATACGAACATATGTTCGATTACCTGCTCGACTACCCGGAGGCCGACTCGGCCCAAGCAAGCCCCACGGTCACCGCCGACGTCCGGGACTCGTATCCCGGCATGTTCATGACCCGCTACCAGAAGGAGCGGCAGGACGCCTATGACCGGGCCCGCCACATGGTCGAGGACCGCGGCCATCTACCTCCCGATGTCGAGGACGCCAAGGCCGAGGCTGCGTTGGTCCGGGAGCAGGCCGTAGTCAGCCGGGCCAGAGGTGGCCAGCTGGGTTGGGTCAAGAGCCTGCTCAGGCGCAACAGCGCGGTGCGGCTCGGCTACGGCAACCCGGTTGATCTCGTGGCGTCACGGATGGATGTCCATCGCTCCACCGCCCGTGACATGGTGTACCTGGCCCAGCGTTTGGACGACAGCCATATCGAACGGATACGCCGGGGCGAGGTTTCCTACGTCCGCGTTCTGGAGGAGACCCGCCTGCGGGAAGCCGGAGCATCCGCAGAGGAGGTTGCCCGGACCCGGGACCTGGACCTCGACTCGGTCGGGCGTGTCGTCCAGCAGATGCGGAAGATGACCCGCGAGGACGAGCGGCGGATCTTCGAGGGTCAGTACGTAGCGTTCCAGCCCTCCCTGGATGGCTCCCACGTCCGGATGAACGGCCGCCTTGGATCGTTCGAGGCCGAGATTTGCCGAGAGGCCCTCAACCGCAGGGGCGAAGAGCTGGTCCCGGCCGGCGAGGAGCGGCCCGACGCCGGGCAGCGTAGGGCGCTAGCCCTCACCACGCTCTGCCAGGACGAACTGGACCAGCACCCCAAGGTCGCGCCGGTGGCAGAACCCGGCACCCCATCGCCTCGCAGCCGGCGCGAACCCCTGCTCATGGTCGTGGCCAACAATCCCATTGCCGAAGCGTCGGGCTTCGAGCAAGGCGTCTCCGTCCTGGCCGGAGGCCGGGTCGGTCCCGGAACCGTGGGCCTCATCCAATGTTCGGGCCGCATCGAGAACATCACGGTGACCGGACAGGACATCAACCGTCACGGATCCACCTCGACTATACGGCCCGGTCTGCGGCGGGCTGTCCTCGTCCGCGACGATGGATGCACCATCGACGGGTGCAGCTCCACCTACCGGCTGGAGGTCCACCACATTCTCGAACGATCCAGAGGCGGTGATCACTCTCCCGAGAACCTCACCACCCTGTGTTGGTGGCACCACCACGTGGCTGTCCATCGCCGAGGCATGCGGATCGACCCCCAATCCCCACCGCGCCGGAGGCGGCTGCTGCCCGAGCGCAGGACCTGCGGCTACCGGCCACCCCCGCCCGATCCCTACACGCTCGCCGCACTCCGGGCCCTCGCCAAGATCAACCGAGCCCCACCCTGACCCCCGTCTTTCCCCCCGAAGCCGAAGTCCCAAAGCCGCCCCAGTCCGACCGCCCGCGCGGTCTTAGTCCTGTAGTTGCTAGTAGATAATAACAACTAGCAACTAGCAACTAGCAACTAGCAACTAGCAACTAGCTATGTTCCTCTCGCTTGGCCTGCTCCCATAGGGCGTCGAGGCGGTCCAGGTCGGCGGCGGCTAGGTCGTCTAGTTCCTCCATGCGGCGGAAACGGCTCTCGAACCGGTTGACGGCCTTGCGGAGCGCCAGTTCCGGTGGCACACCGAGGTGGCGGGCCAGGTTGGCCACCGCGAACAGCACGTCGCCCAGCTCGTGGTCGGCCTCCTCCGGTCGGGCCTCCTCGGCCTGGTCTATCACCTCGACCAACTCGGCGATCTCCTCCTCCACGTCGCCTACCACCGAACGGGCGTCAGGCCAGTCGAATCCCACCCGGGCGGCTCGCTTCTGGAGCTTGACCGCCCGGTCCAGTCCGGGGAGATTGCCAGGCACGCCGTCCATCAGCGATTCACGGTGCTTCTCGCCCGCCTTGATCTCCACCCAGTTGGCGATCACTTCCTCGGCATCCTGGACCTCGAGGGTGCCGAACACGTGGGGATGGCGGCGCACCAGCTTGCGCCGGAGGGTCTCGGCCACGTCCTCGACATCGAACGCTCCCGTCTCCGAGGCCAGGTTGGAGTGGAAGATGACCTGTAGGAGGACATCGCCCAGTTCCTCCTCCACATCGTGGTAGGCCACGTAGTCGACCTCGTCCCCGTCGGGCGCGCCGGGAGGGAGGCGACCGATGGCCTCCAGCAGCTCGAAGGTCTCCTCCACGGCGTATGGGGTGAGAGAGTCGTGGGTCTGCCGCCGGTCCCATGGACACTCCGTCCTCAGCCGCCGCATCGCCCGGATGGCCCCGACCAGACCGGTCTCGGGAGGTTCGAGGAACAGGCTGGTGCGCGCATTAGCCGCTTCGGTGGGGACTTCCCCGATCGGATAGGTGCGTATTAGGGCCTTCTTGGTGCCGAGGTCTGACAGCACGGTCACCGGGGTGCCGTCGGGGAGGGTGCGTCCGAGCCGGCGCAGCGCATCGTCGAGCACCGGTCCGGTGTCGACCTGGAACACCACCGTCGGCAGGTCGAGCATCAGTGGATCCGGCAGGTCCCGGCCGTCCAGCACCGTGAAGCCCCGCTCGGTGGGGTCCATCTGGAGGGCGGAGAACACCTCGTCGAGGAACGACGGGGCATGTAGCAATTCGACGGGTCGGCCCGCCGCCCGGCAGCGCTCCCTCAGTTCGGCGACGGTGCGTTCCCCGTAGAGCGGGCTCCCCGGCGTCGCGTAGATCACGGGGCCCATCTCCGCCGCCGCCAGCACCCTCGACACGATGGCCTCGTACACCTCGTCGAACGTCTCGCCGGCCTCGTAGAGGTCGTCACAGGTGGTCACCTTCTGGCTCCGCGCCAGCTCGGCGGCAGCCGGGTGCTCTCCGGTGCGGAGGATCACCCGGCGATCGGGATCGAGCAATGCCTCCCTGACCCCGGCGGGAGTCCGGGAGAGGTCTCCCGGCCCGAGGCCGGCGACGATCAGGACTTCGCTCAGGATTCCGGCGGGATGATGTTGGGGCTCGGCTCGGTACTCCATGTCCCGTACTCGGGCTCCACCACGACCTCCGCTTCCGTCAGGACGCGGGTCAGCCAATCCACCCATCGGCGGTTGCCATCCGACAGCCTCAGGTCCTCCGCCAACCCGTCCCGGACATCCTCGAATGCGGGAACGGTCCGCTCGTTCACCAGGATCACGTGCCAACCGAAGGTGGTCTGGACCGGTCCGAACGGGACGCCCACCTCCGCCTTGAGCGTCGCGGCGGCGAACTCCTCCACGTAGGAACTGGGGGAGGAGCACCCCAGATCGCCCCCGTTGGGGCCGCTGGGGCCGGTTGACAGCTCCATCGCCAGCGCCGCGAAGTCCTCGCCGGCTACTGCGCGGTCGTAGGTGGCGATGCCTTCCTCCTCGGTCGCGACGAGGATGTGGGCCGAGCAGACCTGGCTGAGTTCGCCGAGCGACGCCTCGTAGATCGCCATCAGCTCGTCTTCGGTGGGAGGACCGGCGTCGGCCACGAGCTCGGCCGACACCTGGTCGGCGGTAACTTCCTGGGCTGCGATGAGACGGAGCGAGGCCTCGGTGAGGCCGTAGTTCTCGTAGATCTGCTCAGGGGTGAGGCCCGTCTGCATGAGCAATTCTCCAAGCTTGGCGTCGACGAGCTGATCGGTCCGGACCACGCCGAACTCTTCCTCTGCCTGCGAGGACATCACCCGGTCGGCCACCACCAGCATCAGCGAGTTGGCGAAGCGGTTGACGTCAACCGTGTCGCCCTCATCGGGGATCAGGACAGCCACCTCGTCGAAGGTGATCGATTCGCCTTCAACCGTGGCCACTTCGCCGGTGCTCCCGCACGCTACGAGGAGAACCGCCGTCAACGACGCGAGCGCGACGAGGGCCGGACGGGACCGGCTTCCCCGGCGTACGGTGATGAGGCTACGCAACCTTGTCTCCTTCCTACGGACGCAATCCGGTTCCGGCGCCCATGGAGTCCGGGTAGCGATGGTAGCCCTGATTCTCGGCACGATTACCGGCCGACCGCTGCACCCCGGCCGGACCCGCGCCTCTCGAGGACCTGGGGACCGGGGCATCCCGGCCGGGTCAATCTTCGGTATCGGCGGGCGGGGGCCACATTTTCGTCAGGAAGGCCAGCAGGAAGGGCAGGGCATCCACATACCCGGGTAGGGGTATGAACAGCTTCTCCCCGGTGGCGTTCAGGATGGCTTCGGGCGCCAGGCGGTCGAGCCGGATCTCCTGTGACTGGCTGAGGCGAACCGGCCCGAGGCGAACCTCCCTGCGGAGTTGGACGATCTCGTCGATCCCCACCCTGATGGCCTCGACCCGCAGGCGGGCCATATCGAGCAACCGCTCCGCCTCATCGGGGAGAGGGCCGTAGCGGTCGCGCCATTCCAGCGCCACGTCGGCCACGTCCTCCTGGGACACGGCCACCGCCAGGGTGCGGTACGCCTCGAGCCTGGCATGCTGGTCGGATACGTAGTCCTCGGGTAGATGCGCGTCGACCGGCAGATCGATCCGGACTTCCTTGATGGACTCGGTGGCGGGCTCGGTGCCCATCCTCTCGGCGACCGCCTCCGAGACCAGCTCCACGTACATATCGAAGCCCACCGCCGCGATATGGCCCGACTGCACCTCGCCCAGGATCGAGCCCGCTCCCCGGATCTCCAGGTCGCGCAGCGCGAGTTGGAGCCCTGATCCGAGATCGCTGGATTCGCCAACGGCTTCCAGGCGGCGGTAGGCGGTCTCCGAAAGCGTGGTCTCCGGATGGAACAGGTAGGCGTAGGCCCGCCTTCCCGATCGTCCCACCCGGCCCCGGAGCTGGTGGAGCTGGGCCAGGCCCAGCTGGTCGGCCCGCTCCACGATCAGGGTGTTGACCTGGGGCAGGTCGAGCCCCGACTCGATGATGGTGGTGGCGACCAGCACGTCGTAGCGGTGGTCCCAGAAGTCGAGCATCATCTGCTCGAGGGTCCCTTCGTTCATCCGGCCGTGGGCGACGCCGTAGCGGGCATTGGGTACCAACTCCCGGAGCCGGGCCACGGCGTGGTCGATCGAGCGCACCCGGTTGTGGACGTAGAAGACCTGCCCGTCGCGGAGCATCTCCCGGCGGATCGCCGCCGACACCACCCTGCGGTCATAGGGTCCGACGAAGGTGAGGATCGGGTGCCGGTCCTCGGGTGGGGTGCGGATGTGGCTCACGTCCCGGATCCCGGTGAGGGCCATCTCCAACGTGCGGGGAATGGGGGTGGCGGTGAGCGTGACCACGTCCACGGCCGTCTTCATGGCCTTGATACGGTCCTTGGCCTTGACGCCGAAGCGATGCTCCTCGTCCACCACCAGCAGGCCCAGCTTGCGGAACCTCACCCGGTCGGACAGCAGCCCGTGGGTTCCGATCACGATGTCCACCTGGCCGCTCTCGAGGCCGTGCACCACCCGGCGCGCCTGCGCAGCGGTGAGGAAACGGCTCAGCATCTCGACCCGGAGGGGGTAGGCGGCGAAGCGCTCCGAGAAGGTCTGGAAGTGCTGCTGGACGAGGAGAGTGGTGGGGCACAGCATGGCAACCTGGTACCCGTCGGCCACCGCCTTGAAGGCGGCCCGCAGGGCGACCTCGGTCTTGCCGAAGCCAACGTCGCCGAAGATGAGGCGGTCCATGGGGAGCGGGGACTCCATGTCCCTCTTCACGTCCTCGATGGCGGTCAGCTGGTCGGCGGTCTCCTCGAAGGGGAAGGCGGCCTCAATCTCGCGCTGCCAGGGCGTGTCGGGCTCGAAGGCGTGGCCCTTGGCCGCCGCGCGGGCCCGGTGGACCGCCACCACGTGCTCGGCCAGGACCGACGCTTCCCGCCGGACCTTGCTCCGGGTGGCCGCCCAGTCGCGTCCTCCCATCCGGCTGAGACGGGGGGATTCCCCGCCCGTGTACTTGCGAACCGCAGCCAGCTGGTCGGTGGGTACGTACAGGCGGTCATCCTTGGCGTAGACGATCAGGAGGTAGTCTCGCTCCACCCCGGCGATGGTCCGGCTGATCAGCCCGTCGAAGCGTCCGATGCCGTGGTGGCGATGGACCACGTAGTCGCCGGGCTCGAGGTCTTCGTATCCGGAAGACGTCCGGCGGCGGGTGACGGGTCGGCGGTGGGCTCGGCGGCGACCCAGTATCTCCCGCTCGCCCAGCACGGCCAGCTTGAGGGATGGAAGTACTACTCCGGTGTGGATGCCCTCGGCGAGTATTCCCGAGCGGACCGGTCCGGTCAGCCGCTCGATCACCGGCAGGTCTAGGCCGTTCTCCCTCAGGACGTCCGCCACCCGGTTGGCGGCCGGGGCGCCGTCCATGGCCAGGACCACATCCGTACCGGCCAGACGCAGTCGCAGCAGCCCGGCGGTGACCGATTCCCGATCACCCGGCTGAGCCTCCCAGGGGCCCACCGTGATGCCCCGGTCGGCCGGCGAAGCGGCCAGGGGAGGGCACTCCAGCACGCCGGCGGGAAGAGAGCTGTCGAAGTCGAGGAACAGGGCCGGACGCTCCTGGTCGACCGGGAAGCTCTCGCCCCAGGTCCCGGCGAGCGCCTCGGCGAGGTCCTGTTCCTCCTCGGCCAGGTCGGTGGCCCGGGCTCCGATCCGGACCGGGTCGAGCAGGACGGTGGTGGCGAGGGGCGGGATCTCGTCCAGGAAGCAGCGGGCCGGGGCCAGCCACGGGAGCCAGGACTCCATCCCAGCGAACCGGAGTCCCTGCGCGAAGCGATCCCATATCGAGGCCGCCCAAGGGAGGCGGTGGTAGAGGTCCCGTGCTGTCTCCCGAACCTGGGGGTCGGGACGCAGCTCCCGTGCCGGGTAGGCCCGTAGCTCGTCCACCGAGTCGGTGGAGCGCTGGGACCCGATCGAGAACACCCGGATCTCGTCGACCTGATCACCCCAGAAGTCGAGCCGGACGGGTTGTGCGGCCTGGGCCGGGAATACGTCGAGGATGCCGCCCCGGACGGCGAACTCGCCCCGCGCCTCGACCCGATCGGTACGGGTGTAGCCGTAGGCGTCGAGGCGGTTGACCAAGGGCTCGAACGCCACCTCGGTCCCCGACCTCACCACCACCGGGTCGGTGGAGCACCGGCTGACCCGCTGGATAACGGATCGGACCGAAGCGACCACCACCAAGCCGCGAGGACCGCCCGACAGGCGGTCCCGGACCTCCGACCGCGAGGCCATGGTGGACAGGTTGGGGGAGACATGCTCGAAGGGCAGGGTCTCCCAGGATGGGAACAGTGCCACGTCGTCAGTGAACAGCCGGAGGTCGGAGGCGAGGGTTTCGGCTTCCGGATCGGATGGCACCACCACCACTACCGGCCCCCTGGCCGATCCGGCCAGCCCGGCCACCGTGATGGCACGGGCCGCCACCGGCACCACCAACCGGTCGGGGGGTCGGGGTAGGCGGTCGTGGCGCCAGCGATCCAGCAAAGGGGAGAGAGGTGCCCGCACGACCGACCATCGTACCCGGCCCTGGGAGGCGTGGCGGGCCGGTGAACGGGTCGGTTCAGGCGTCGGTGAGGCCGGCCTTCCGGAACGAGTCGAGCGCTCCGGCGAACGTCTCGCGGGCGGATCGATACTCCAATCCCAGCTCCCGGGTGGCCCGCGAACCGTCGTAACTGGCGCCGTAGCGCATCAGGTGCACGGTTTCCCGGCAGATGGGAACCGACCGAACCCGCCGCCCGATGAGGTCGGCCAGCGGGCCCAGCGGTACGAGCAGGGGCCTGGGCAGGAACCTGATCGTGTAGCTACGACCGGTCAGCGAGCTGATGAGGTCCGAGAGCTGGCGGAGGGTGATGGTGAATCCGCTCAGCACGTAGCGGCGGCCGGCCACTCCCAACCGCTCGGCGGCGATGTGGCCACGGGCGCAGTCCTCGGTGTCGACGATCGAGATGGGGGTGTCCACCAGGAACCTGAGCTTTCCGTTCACCGCCTGGACCAGCAGAGCCCCTGTGCCGCTTGTCCGGCCGGCACCCTGGACGGAGGAAGGGTTGACGACTACCACCTCCATGTCCCCCGCCTCGGCCATCGCCACCAGCTCGCCCTGGTGCTTGGACCGGGCGTAGTGGCTGGCGTAGCGGCCGGTGTGCCGGGTGGACTCGTCCCCCACGGTTCCCGGCTTCTCTCCCAGAGCTACCACCGAAGAGGTGTGGATCAGGCGCCTGACCCCGGCCCGGCGGGCAGCCCGTACCACGTTGCGGGTGCCCTCGACGTTGATCCGGTACAGGGCGGCCGGATCAGCGGGGCAGAAGGACACCAGCCCGGCGATGTCGTACACCACCTCGCAACCCGACATGGCCCGGACCAGGGAATCGGGGTCCTCGATGTCGCCGGCCGACGGTACGGCTCCCAGGCCGGCCAGAACCGACGCCGCCTTCTCCGAGCGAGCCAGACCCCTCACCTCCCGGCCGGATTCCACCAGCCGGCGGATCACCGGCTGCCCAACCACTCCGGTGCCACCGGTGACCAGGACGGTCACGAATCCGCGGTTCGTCCGGCCTGGCGGATCGCGTCCAGGAACTTGACGGCATAGTCCCAGCCCGACGCGATCGTCACCGCGCCGGCGAGCCACATCCAGTATTCGTCGAAGTAGAGCGGTCCCCACGGGTCCGGGAATCGCATCATCGCGAACCCGAGCGCGAAGAACTGGACGGCGGCCTTGGTCTTGCCGGCCACCGACGCCGGAACGAGAGTTCCGTCGATGGCGACCAGGCTCCGGATCGCCATCACCACGAACTCGCGGGTCATGATGATGACCGTGACCCACACCGAGGCCCGGTCCACCGAAACCAGGGCGATCAGCACGCCGCTCACCAGGATCTTGTCGGCGGTGGTGTCGAGGAAGGCGCCGACGGTGGAGGAGATGCCCTGGCGCCGGGCGATGTAGCCGTCGAGGGCGTCGCTGAGACCGGCGCAGATGACGAGCACCGTGGCTATACCGAAGAGGTACCGACCGCTGGTGTGCTCGGTGGCGAGCACCAGGCCGATGATGGCGGGAACGCACAGAACCCGGAAGAGCGCGAGCAGGTCAGGGATCGAAATAGGACTACCTCCCCGCGGCAACACTACACCGGGCGACAGACCACTAACCCGCCCAATCCAGCGAGCGTTCCAGCGCCTGGCGCCATCTGGCGTACAGCATCTCCCGGTCGGCAGTGGCCATGCCGGGTGACCACCGGTTGGCTTCCCGCCACCGGGACCGCAGATCGTCGAGATCACGCCAGAACCCCTCGGCCAGCCCGGCTCCGTAGGCGGCACCGAGAACGGTGGTCTCGTCCATTCCGGGACGCACCACCGGAACGTCCAGGATGTCGGCCTGGAACTGCATCAGCAGGTTGTTGACCACCATGCCCCCGTCGACCCGGAGTTCCTTGAGCGTCACGCCCGAGTCGGTCTGCATCGCCTCCAGCACCTCCCGGGTCTGGTAGGCCACCGCCTCTAGGGCGGCGCGGGCTATGTGCGACCGGGTGGAGAATCGGGTCAGGCCGGTGATCACCCCTCGGGCGTCCGAGCGCCAGTGCGGCGCGAACAGGCCCGAGAAGGCGGGCACGAAGTACACGTCGCCGTTGTCCTCCACCGAGGCGGCCAGGGTCTCCACCTCGCCCGCGGTCGAGATCATGCCGAGGTTGTCGCGCAGCCACTGCACCACCGCTCCGGCGATCGCGACGGAGCCCTCGAGGGCGTAAACAGGTGCTTCCCCGGCGATCTGGTACCCGATAGTGGTGAGCAGTCCGTGGGTCGAGGGGACCATCGCGCCGCCGGTGTTCATCAGCAGGAAGCAGCCCGTCCCGTAGGTGTTCTTGGCCTCGCCCGGGAGGAAGCACGTCTGGCCGAACAGGGCGGCGTGCTGGTCGCCCAGGACGGCCGAGATTGGAACCCCCTCGAGGACTCCGGTTCCCAGCCCCACCCTGCCGATGGAAGGAACGATCTCGGCCATCATGGCGCGCGGGATCCTCATGGCGGCGAGCAGCTCGTCGCTCCAGGTCAGGGTGTCGAGGTCCATCAGCATGGTCCGGGAGGCGTTGGAGACGTCGGTGACGTGCCGCCCGCCCGCGGTACCGCCGGTGAGGTTCCATAGCAGCCACGAGTCGATGGTTCCCATCGCCGCCCGCCCCGAAGCGGCCCGTTCCGCCAGCCCGTCCACGTGATCGAGCAGCCAGGTGGCCTTGGGGCCGCTGAAGTAGGTGGCGAGCGGGAGGCCTGTCACGGGCCGGAAACGGTCCATGCCGTGGCCACCCTCCAGTTCCCGGCAGAGCCGGGACGTCCTGGTGTCCTGCCAGACGATGGCGTTGGCCAGGGGAGCGCCCGTGGAGCGGTCCCAGACTACCGTGGTCTCCCGTTGGTTGGTGATCCCGACCGCCACCAGATCCCGGGCCGCCAGGCCCGCCTGGGAGAGGGCCCGAGTCACCACGCTCTCCACGGTGGTGAGGATCACCGCCGGGTCGTGCTCCACCCAGCCGGGCCGGGGATAGATCTGCTCGAACTCCTCCTGCGCGGACGCCACTACCGCACCGTCGTGATCGAAGACCATGAAGCGGGTGCTCGTGGTGCCCTGGTCGATGGCGCCGACCAATCGCGGCATGTGACTACCTCCTCGGCCCGGCGGGAGAGGCGGGAATGGCCGGTACGAGCATGCGGGTCATGGGCGCCTGCCGCCGGCGAGTTCCATGGCTCTTTCGGGATCGGTCATGAACCTTTCCACCACGTCCGCGGCGTCGGCCACCATATGGTCGACTTCCTCTCGTTCCGCCGCCGAGAACCGGCTCAGAACGTAGTCGGCCGGATCCATCCGTCCGGGCGGACGCCCGAGGCCGAGCTTGAGACGCCAGAAGTCGGTGGTTCCCAGCGATCCGACTACCGAACGCACTCCGTTGTGGCCGCCGTGGCCGTGGCCCGACCGGAGCCTGAGCCGGCCGAAGGGCAGGTCGATGTCGTCATGGATGACCAGCAGATCCTGTGGCGGCACCTTGTAGTAGCTGAGTAACGCCCGGACGGTTGGCCCGGTGACGTTCATCGAAGCGCTCGGTAGGGCCAGCAACGCGGGATCGGCTCCGATGCGCACCCGGGCCACCCGGCACCGGACCCGGCGCGGTCCCCGTCGCAGCCGGGCGTCCGAGCGCTGCGCCAGGAGGGCCACCACCTCGGCCCCGATATTGTGGCGCGTGCCGGAGTAGGCAGGCTCGGGGTTATGGAGCCCCACGATCACCGGCATTGCTGTCGCTCACGTCGGTACGAGCAGCTGACCCCGGGATCAGGCCTCCTGTTCGGACCCGGTCTCCGTACCGTCTCCATCCTCGCCGGCCAGCGCGAGGTCCTCCTCTTCCTCCTCGGCCTCCTCTTCGGTCTGGGCGATGGCGGGAAGGCTGACCACCAGGATCGGTCGGTCCGGGTCGTCTAGGTATTCGACCTCGCTGATGGTGGGAAGGTCCGATACGCGAAGCGTGTCGCCGACCCCCAGCTGCGTAATGTCGGCCTGTATCGACTCCGGGATGGCTGTTACGAGCGCCCGCACGGTGATCGTGTTGGCGATCGTCTCGAGGATGCCTCCTCCCTCCCGGATGGCGGCCGGATCCCCGACCAACTCGATGGCCACCACGGCTTCGACCTCGTCGGTGAGGGATATCTTGAGGAAGTCCAGGTGGATGATGTCTCCCTTGGTGGGGTGGCGCTGGAGTTGGCGGGCGAGCGAGGTGTGGGTCTCCTCTCCGATCTGAAGGTTGATCACCGCGTTGAGTCCGGCCTCCGTGGCCAACGCCGAGCGGAGATCGCGGGCACTCACCGCGATCGAACGGGCCTCGGAACCCTGGCCGTAGAGAGTGGCGGGCACCATGCCGCGGTGCCGCAACCTCCGGGACCTTCTCGTACCGATTTCACGGCCGGTTTCGGCGCGCAGGATGACCTTTGACATGGCAACTCCTCGGAGACACGGATGGGGCGGGCGACCGCCGGACCGAGCCCGCCATGGAAACATTCGCCTAGACGGGCGTGGCAGGCCGGTTAAGGATAGTGGTACCACTCGCCCGTCATCAAGGACGGGCCGGATACGAGCCGACGTAGGCGGTGATCTCATCCTGGAGAGTGGCCTTGCGGTCGTCCGGGAGGAAGGTTGCCTCGATGGAGTTCCTCGCCAGCCGGACCATTTCAGCCCGGGTCAACCCGAGGGCATCGGCGATTGCGAGGTAGTTGTCGCCCACGTAGCCGCCGAAGTAGGCCGGATCGTCCGAGTTCACCGTGACCAGCACCCCCGCGTCCATGAAGCGTTTGAGGGGGTGCAGGCGGAGGTCGGGGAAGACTTGGAGCCGTTGGTTGGACAACGGACAGATGGTGAGAGGCACCTGCTCGCGGGCGAGACGATCCACCAGGTCCGGGTCGTCACAGGCCCTTACCCCGTGGTCGATCCTCCGGGCGCCGAGGACGTCCAGGGTCGAGCGGATGTATCCGGCCGGACCTTCCTCACCGGCGTGGGCGACCGGGATGAGCCCGGCCTCGACCGCCATGCGGTACGGCTCGGCGAACAGTTCCGGCGGGTTGCCCTTCTCACCCGAGTCGAGGCCCACGCCCTGGATGTACTCGAGGTAGGGCCGGGCCGCATCCAGCGTCTCGACGGCTGCCTCGGCGGGGAGGTGCCGGAGGAAGCACAGGATCAGCGTGGAGGTGATGTCCGGTGCGGCGTCTTCCTGGGCGCTCACGAATCCCCGGATCACCGTCCCGATGTCGATGCCCCGTTCGGTGTGGGTCTGCGGGTCGAAGAAGATCTCGGCGTGGCGCACCCCGTCCGCCGCCGCCCGGGCCAGATAGGCGGACATCAGGTCGGCGAAGTCTTCCTCCGTCCGAAGCACCGCGGCGGCCTCGTAGTAGATGTCGAGGAAGGACTGAAGATCTGCGAACGCGTAGGCCGCCTCGACCTCCTCGATCGAGTTGTACGGCAGGGCCACCCCGTTGCGTCGGGCCAGGTCGAACATCATCCGCGCCTCGAGGGTGCCCTCGATATGGATATGGAGCTCCGACTTCGGCAGCCCCCGGACGAACCTTTCCATATCTGTCATGACCCGACCCCCGGGAACGGGGAGAGGGCGCCGGATGGCGCCCTCTCCGGAGTCATAGGTTGGCGGATCAGAGGTAGGCGCCGAGCCAGTCCTGGAGGAAGTAGATCAGGCACGCAGCCGAGACGATCCACATCAGGACATGGACCTGGGCGGCCTTGCCCTTCACGATCTTGATCAGGGTGTGCGTCAAGAACCCTGCCGCGATCCCCACCGTGATCGAGTAGGTCAGCGGCATCAGGATCACTGCCAGCAACGCCGGTAGTCCTTCTTCGAGATCGGTGAAGTCGATGTGCTTCAACAGACCCACCATCAGGAACCCGATCAGGATCAGGACCGGAGCCGTGGCCTGGCTGGGCACCAGCAGTGCCAGAGGCGACAGGATGATGGCGATCAGGAACAGCACGCCGGTGACCACCGACGTCAGGCCGGTCCTTCCTCCCTCGGCTACGCCCGCAGAGCTCTCGATGTAGCTGGTGTTGGAGCTGACCCCGCACAGTCCACCGAGTGCTGCGCCCAGGGAGTCCACCAGAAGCAGCTCGCGGAGCTTGGGAATCTTGCCGTCCTTGGTCAGCCCGGCTTGCTCGGAGACCGCAGTGGCGGTTCCCATCGTGTCGAAGAAGTCGGTCAGCATGAAGGTGAAGATCGTGAGAATGGCCGCTAGCGCGCCCATCTCAGCGAACACGTTCCCCATGTCGACGGCGCCGATGGTCGAGAAGCTGACGCTGGCCGAGAGGTTGGAGGGTAGGTCGATCACGTTCAGGATCAACGCCACGATGGTGGTGAGGACGATCGTGATGATCATCGCACCCTTCACCTTTCGGGCCATCAGCACCAGGGCGATCAGGACCCCCACAAGGGTGGTGCCGGCGGCGTACGAGTTCGGGAACACGAACTCCACGATGGCTCCGCCCTGCCGTACCAGGCCCCCGTTGACCAGGCCGATGAAGAGGATGAACAGGCCGATGCCCACCCCGATGGAGTACTTCAGGCTGTCGGGGATGGCGGCCATCACCGCCTCCCGCAGGCCGAGCACGACCAGGATGGTGACGAGGATGCCCTCCCACAGGATCACGCCCATGGCGCCTTCCGCAGTGAGCCCGTCGGTCAGCACCAGGCCGAATGCTACGGCCGCGTTGATTCCGAGCCCTGCAGCCAGCGCAATCGGATGGTTGGCGATCACCCCCATGGCGATGGATAGGATCCCGGCCACCAGGGCCGTTCCGGCTGCTACCGCGACCGGATCGAGACCGGTGGCACCGAGAATGTCGGCGTTGACGAACAGGATGTAGGCCATTACCAGGAAAGTGGTGACTCCTGCCCGGACCTCGGTGCTTACCGTAGATCCGCGTTCGGAGACCTTGAAGTAATTGTCAAGTCCCGTTTGGGCCATTTCTCCTCCCTTCAGAGTCAGGTCGATGCTCTACCTGACCTCTTTTCCAGGTTAGTGCAAGCACCCGCAGCGCGCCGGGGAAAACGCTAATGATCCCGGCTGGGCGTCACCCATCACCCGCGCGCGGGCACTGGAGTATCCGGTAGTAGGGGGGCTCCGGCTAGCCGGCGGGGGATGCCTCCCCCTTACAGGGCGTCGCCCGTTTCCGGATCGAAGAAATGCAGCTTGGTGGTGTCGACCACCAGATCGGTGGACTGGCCGACGCGGGGGGCGTGGTCGGGGTTGATCCGGGCCGTGAACTTGGTCTCGTCACCCAGCGCGCCGGCATCCGTACCCTCCTCGGCCAGCAGGGCCTCGATGTCGGCGGTGACCACCGGCCGGACCGGCACCGCGAAGTGCACGTAGGCCTCGGAGCCGAGTTGTTCCACGAGAGAAGCGGTGACGGTCATGGCGCTGCCGCCGGCGCCGGCCGCCGACCTGATCTCGAAGGCCTCAGGTCGCACCCCGACCACGATCTCGCGTCCGGACCGCTGCGCCAATCCGTCGGGAAGGGTGCCGGAGTCCACGGCCAGGCTGTGGCCGCCGAAGCCGAGCGTGGCGCCGGTCCCGTCGGCGCCTACGGTCGCGTAGACGAAGTTCATGGCGGGCGAGCCGATGAAGCCGGCCACGAACAGGTTGCGGGGGCGGTCATAGAGTTCTCGCGGAGCCGCTATCTGCTGGAGGTTGGACTCGGTGTCCGTGATCGCCTTCAGGACCGCCACCCGGTCACCCATGGTCATGGCCTCCACCTGGTCGTGAGTGACGTAGAGGGTGGTGGTGCCGAGGCGGGAGTGCAGGAGGCCGAGTTCCGAGCGCATCTGCACCCGCAGCTTGGCGTCCAGGTTGGAGAGGGGCTCGTCCATCAGGAACGCGGCCGGTTCCCTCACGATGGCCCGGCCCATGGCCACCCGCTGCCGCTGGCCGCCGGAAAGGGCCTTGGGCTTGCGGTCCAGGTAGTCGGTGATCTCGAGGATGCGGGCCGCCTCGCCGACCCGTTCCTCGATCTCCTTCTTGGGGGTCTTTCTCAGCTTCAGACCGAAGGCCATGTTGTCCCGCACCGTCATGTGGGGGTAGAGGGCGTAGTTCTGGAAGACCATGGCGATGTCCCGATCCTTCGGAGCCACATCGTTGACGACGCGGTCGCCGATCATGATCTTGCCCTCGGTTATGTCCTCGAGGCCGGCCACCATCCGCAACAGGGTGGACTTGCCGCAGCCGGACGGTCCCACCAGCACCACGAACTCGCCGTCGGCGATGTCTATGGACACGTCCGCGATGGCACGGGTCTCGCCGCCGTAGATCTTGCCGACTGCGTCGAATGTGATTCCCGCCATCTTCCGCCCTCCCCGGGAGCCTTCGACCATACCACTACCCGGTATCCGAGGCAGGGGAGAGCGGACTCGGGTTCGCCGCCGACCACCCGGGTGGCCGGGCCGGTTTCGAGTGGCCGGCGTTCCGGGTTCTGGTTGGTGGATCCCGGCCAGATTCAGAGCATGCCTATCTTAGGCCCGCATTGAAATATCTAAATAACTAGCAACTAGCAACTAGCAACTAGCAACTACGCCCGGGCCCGTGTTCTCCTCAGCAGCGGCTCGGCCAGCGCCAGGATCCGGTCGGTGGCGCCCAGCACCCTTCCCGCCGCGCCCGGGGTCTCCGAATCCACCAGGTTGCCCATGACCCGCAGGGTGATGCGTGCGATGGCCTGGGTGCCGACAGCCACCCGCAATCCGGCGTTGAGGATGGCGGGATGGCCGATCAGCAGGGAGAACCGCCGACCGGTACGCAGGAAGGCGTCGAAGCGTTCGCTCACCACCCGGTCGTACCGCTCGGGAGCCGAGACCGGGTTCTCCACGAACAGGTCGGCGGCGATGATGCCCGATTCCAGCCCGTAGTCGATGCCCTCGCCGTTCATCGGGTTGACAAGTCCGGCCGCGTCGCCCACGGCCACCCAGCCCGGACCGTGCCTGCGGACCGCACTCATGGGAAGGCGCCAGGCCCGAGGGCGCTCCAGGTAGGGCCCGAGCGCCCAGGCATCCTGCACCTGCGCGTGGTAGGAGTCGAGCAGGGAGTTCAGGTTGAGGCGGCTGAAGTGCTTCATCGTGGACAACGACCCGGCGCCGATGTTGACCGTCCCGTCTCCGGCCGGGAAGATCCAGCCGTATCCCGGCACAGCGTTGCCGTCGGGGTCGCGCATGGTCAGGCAGGCTTCGATGTAGCGCTCGGCGTGACGGGGGGAGGCCGCATAGCTGCGGATCGCCACCCCGTAGGGCTCGCCGGCCACCCGGGTGGCGCCCAGCAGCCGGGCGGCGGCGCCGGGCGCCCCGGTGGCGGCCACCACCATTCCCGCCCGCCAGAGGCGCCCGCCGGCTTCGACCCCCACAACTCCGTCACCCTCGAAAACCGGTAGGGCCTCGGTATCCCAGACCACGCGGGCGCCCGCTTCGGTGGCGGCGTCCACGAGGGCGGCGTCCAGCTTGCGGCGGGGGAGGACCGCTCCGCGAGCCGGGAAGCGGCTGGTCTCGGGCCAGCGCAGCATCCGCTCGGTCTTCCCGGCGATCATCCGCAGGCCTTCGACGGGGTGGAAGGCGCCGAGGTCGATGCCCAGCTCTTCGAGGGCGCCGACGGCCCGGGGGGTGAGCCCGTCGCCGCACACCTTGTCGCGGCCGTAGGGAGCGCGGTCGAAGACCACCGTCCTGACGCCCTGGCGGGCGGCCCGGATGGCGGTGGCGGCGCCTGCGGGTCCGGCGCCGATGACGACGAGATCCACCGTATCCATGTCGGTGGAGGATGCTAGGAGCGTACAGAGAGATGTCCATCCGGCCCGAGAGCCGGGAGCGAAACGCCCGGTGGAGCCTCGGGCAAAGTGGGCTCGTCAGATGGTCAGCCCGCGTTCACCTGTATCTCGGTGGCCTTGACCGACAACCACACCTCCGATCCGGGGGCCAGGTTCAGGCCCGTCTGGGCGTCAGGGGTGATCTCGGCGGTGACCGGCAGGGGGTGACCGGTCTGGACGCGGACCCGGTCGGCGTGGTGATCGATCCGCTCGATCCTGGTCCGCCAGGAGTTGCGCGGGCTTCCCCCCGGCCGGTCGACGTGGATGGAGATGGCACGCGGATGGATGGTGGCGATAACCCGGCCCGATGCCGCTTCGGGAACCACCAGCCGGTGGGTCCCGATGGTCAGGACCTTTCCCGAGGCGGTCCCGACCATCAGGTTGACCCCCGCCAGGTCGGCCGCGTAGGGGCTGGCGGGACGCAGCCGGATCTGATCGGCGCTGCCCTCCTGGGCAACCGAACCGTTCTCGAGCACTACCAGCCGGTCAGCTATCAGGAAGGCCTCGGTGGGGTCGTGGGTGATCAGCAGGCTCGGTCCCCGAAAGCCGGCCAGGTGGTCCTGGAGCAACCGCCGCAGGCCGGCCCGTGAGCTGACGTCGAGGGCGGAGAACGGCTCGTCCAGCAGCAGCATGGCGGGTTCGGTTATCAACGCCCGGGCCAGGGCCACGCGCTGCCGCTGGCCTCCCGACAGGCGATCGGGACGCCGGCCGGAGAGCGCGCCGAGGCCCACCGCTTCCAGCCATCCGGCCGCGCGCCGGCGGGCCTCGCGGCGGGGCACCCGGCGGGAGCGGAGCCCGAACGCCACGTTCTCCAGCGCGCTCAGGTGGGGGAAGAGCACGCCGTCCTGGAACATGACGCCGATCCGGCGCTCCGCCGGTCCGACGAGGGTTCCGGTGGCCGGATCCTCGAGGACCCGGTCACCGAGCCGTATGTAGCCGCCGTCGAGCGGTACCAGGCCTGACAGCGCCCCCACCACGGTCGTCTTGCCCGCTCCGTTCGGGCCCAGCAGGGCGACCGTTTGCCCGGGATCGATGCCCAGAGCCACGTCCAGACGGAAGCCCTCCCGCCGCATCATCAGGCGTGAGTCGAGGCCCGGTCTCATCTGCTGCGCCACCAGTGGTCCCTGAGGGCGACGAGTACTGCCAGCGAGACGATCACCATCACCAGGCTGAGCGCCAGGGCCGCCTCCCGGTCGCTCTCGAGGGCGACGAATACCGCCAGGGGCAGCGTCTGCGTACGTCCCTGGAGGTTGCCGGCGAAGGTCAGGGTCGCTCCGAACTCACCGAGCGCGCGAGCCCAGGTGAGGGCGGTGCCGGCAACGACCGAAGGGGCGATCATGGGGATCGTCACCCTGCGGAGCACGGTCCACCGTCCGGCGCCGAGCGTCTCGGCCGCCCGCTCGAAGCGGTGATCCAGGCTCCGGAGCCCGCCTTCGACGGTGAGCACCATCAGGGGCATCGCCACGAACACCCCCGCCAGGATCACCCCGCCGGTCGAGAACGGCAGGACGAGCCCGGTGGCCTCGTACAGGGGGGATCCCACCAGGCCGCGGCGGCCCAGGGCGAACAGCAGGGCCGCCCCTCCCACCACGGGCGGCAGGACCATCGGAAGCAGCACGAGGCCTCTCAGGAGGGAGCGCCCCGGGAAGTCGTAACGGCACAGCGTCCAGGCCACGGGCACGCCGAGCAGCAAGGAGATGACCGCGGCGCTGACAGAGGAGATCGCCGACAGCCGGAGGGCTTCCAGAGCCAGATCGGAGCCGAGCAGGGTCGCCAGGCGCGTCCATGGAGCGCGGCCCAGGAGCCCCAGCACCGGCAGGGCGAACAGAGCCAGCCCGATGATGGCGGGGATGGCGATGAACGCGGGCGGCCGGCGCGGCCGGTGGACCGTCCTGGACCGGCCACTACTCAGGCGGGAGGCCTTCCGGATGCTGTCCTCGTCTTCAGTCATCAACCCTGATTATTCACGTTTCCCGGGTCCGGTGGTTGCTCGGCACGGTCAGGGGAGGTCGAACCCGTGCCGGTTCAGGAGCGTCCGTCCCTCGTCCGATAGTACGAAGGCGACGAACGCAGCCGCGGCTTCCGGGTGGGACGTGGCGGACATTATCGCGATCGGGTAGTCCGTCGTGACGTTGTGCTCCTCAGGGATGGGGATGGCGACCGCGCCGTTCGCTTCCCGGACATCGGTGGCATAGACGATCCCGGTGTCGAGCTCCCCCTGCTCGACCTTGGTGAGCAGGGCGCGCACGTTCGGCTCCTCGGTGTCGGGTTGGGCCGTGACCCCGGCTCTCCGGAGGACCTGGCGGGTGAATCGGCCGCAGGGAACCGTCTCGGCGCACAGTCCCACCAGCAGCTCAGGCCGGGCCAGGTCGTCGAGGCCGGTCACCCCGCCCGGGTTCCCGGCGGGAACGGCGATGGCCATGGTGTTGCGGGCGAAGACGCGTGCCCTGCCGCTGACGAGGCCGGCGGCGTGGACCTCTTCCATGATGGCCACGTCTGCCGGAGCGAAGGCGTCCACCGGCGCATTCGCCAGGATCTGCTCTCTCAGGAGCGAGCTGCCTCCCAGGTTCAGGACCACGTCGACGCCGGGGTGCGCATCCTCGAAGGCCGTCTCGATGTCCCCGAAAGCGTCGGTGAGGGAAGCGGCCGCCGCCACCAGCAACTCGACCCGGTCCGTGTCCGGGGCGCCGGCTCCCCCGCAGGAGGCGACGAGCAGGATGGCAATGGATCCGGCGATGAGCCGTCGGGTCATCGGGTTGAAGCCTTCCGGGGTGGGGGCGGGCCGGTCGGGCCGGTTTTGCGGGATCGGGGCAGGGTAACGTGACCGGGATGGTACGGACCGCGGCCCGCCACGATCGTGATGCCGGAGGGGACCCCACCCTCCTCGCCGCCAAGGCTTCGCTGCGGGAGATGGCGTGGGACCGCCTCTCGACCGCCGGGATAGCCCGGTTTCCGGGTGCTCGGAACCGGATCTCCAACTTTGTGGGAGCCGAGGCGGCCGCCGAGCGGCTGCGCGGTACGCGGGCCTGGCGCGAGGCCGGCACGCTGAAGTCCAACCCGGACTCGCCCCAATGGCCGGTCCGCCAGCGGGCACTTGAGGACGGCAAGCTGGTCTTCATGGCGGTACCCCGGCTGGCCGAGCCCGAGCCGTTCTACTGCCTGGATCCCGATCGCCTGACCGATCCTCCCAGGGCGGCGTCATCCATCAAGGGCGCCTCCCGCTCGGCTCGCACCGTCCGGATCGCGGACATGGCGCCGGTTGACATGGTGATCACCGGGTGCGTGGCCGTGGACCCGACCGGCGCACGGCTCGGGAAGGGCGGGGGCTTCAGCGATCTCGAGTACGCCCTGGCCTGGGAGGCGGGCCTCATCGGACCGGAGACTCTGGTGGCTACCACCGTTCACGAGATCCAGGTTCTGGAGACCGACCGGATCCCGATGGCGGGCCATGACCTCCGTCTCGACCTGATCGTCACCCCTGATCGGGTGATCGCCTGTGACGGTCCGCGCCCCGCACCCGGGCTGAGGTGGGAGGAGTTGACCGAGGAGAAGATAGCGGCCATCCCCCTGCTGGCTGCGCTCCGCTCGGCCGGTTCCCACCGCCCCTGAGGGGGGAGGGGCCGCTCGTGCACCAGGGGAGACGGTCCACCTGGCGGGCGGCGGTGGCTCTGCTCGGGTGCCTGCTCCTCTGGTCCTGCGCCGGCGCCTCACCCACCGGAAGTCCCGCCTCCACGAGCAGCACCTCTCCCGCAACCACCGTGCCGGCAACGGCTGCCCCCGCAGCCGCGATCACGACCTCCACGATCACGACCTCGACGACCACGGCGTCCACGACCACGACCGCTCCGCCCGCGCCGGTGGAATCGGGGGTTCCGGCCGATCCGGTATCCATCGAGCTGGTTGTCGTCGAGACGCTTCCCCACGACCCGCGGGCCTTCACCCAGGGTCTGGTCCTGGGGGACGGGGTCTTCTACGAGAGCACCGGGCTCTACGGCGAGTCGACCGTGCGGATCGTGGATCCCGCCACCGGCCGCGTGATCCGCTCCAGGAGCCTCGAGGAGGGGTTCTTCGGCGAGGGGCTCGAGCTGGTGGGGGATCGTCTCATCCAGCTGACCTGGAGAGAGGAGACCGCGTTCGTCTGGGATGCGGAGACGCTCGCCCCGCTGGGCACCTACTCCTACGCGGGCGAGGGGTGGGGGTTGTGCGCCCAGGAGGACCGGCTGGTCATGAGCGACGGATCGTCATGGCTGACCTTCCGGGACCGGACGACCTTCGAGCCCGTGGGCGGGGTGGAGGTTCTGAGGGCCGGTGTGCCCGTGCAGCGGATCAACGAGCTGGAGTGCGTGGAGGATCTCGTCTACGCCAACGTGTGGCAGACCGAGGAGATCGTGGTCATCGACCCCGGCACCGGGAGGGTCGTCGGCCACATCGACGCATCATCGCTACGCGATTGCCTCGGATCGACCGATGGGATAGATGTGCTCAACGGCATCGCCTACGACCCCGAAGACCGGTCGTTCTACCTGACCGGCAAGCTCTGGCCGGAGATCTTCCAGGTGCGCCTTAGTTGGAACTAGCAGCCATTGAAGGCACAGTGGTCTGCCTGGGGAATAGCTAGGCGTATTCTGCTTGCCGTCGGCGTCCCTCGCTGCGTTCCGCTTCCTCAACGTACCGCTGCGGGTACGCCTTCGTCAGCG
>JAPPHZ010000004.1 GCA_028820935.1 bacterium
AGCTGTCGCACCACTGATCCAAGTGAGCTGACTCCACGAAACCGGGGGACCATCACAGACCCGCCCCCGGTCCAGCAGGCCACCCATACGCCGCGGCCGCCAAAGAACCGGACACCACATGGGCACCATCCATTATGAGTGATTTCACCCCCACCAACCCACGTTTCCGCGCAGGGCCAAGAAACCCGGCGCCGATCCCCCTGCCCTTCGGTTCTTGCCTGGCACCGTACGGGCCACTCATTAGGCGGAGGGATCGGCGCCGCTCTCGATAGGAAGGGGGCCGCCCACCCATGTTGCCATGGGGCCGGTACGGAACTGCCCCAGCATCCGCCGCCTGTATCAGTGGCGATGCCTGGCTTGTGGGGCCGGCCTACCGGCGGATGCTGGGCGGGGTGACCGCGGGGCTGCCCGGGCGGATAGCGTACCGGCTACTAGCCACCTGCCACCGGCGGGCCATCCGGTGATGGTGATCCGGGCGCGGGGGATAGTGGGGTGGTAGCGGCCCTCAATGCCGGGGGGCCAGGTGGTCGCGTCCGGGCAGCGGGCCGGGAACCGGACAATCGGCATAACCCCTGCTCATAGCCCGTGTCGGCGGAAACGACAAGTTTACAACCTACCTGTTATGGGACATACCGGCCCGAGGGTCATACCCCGATAACGCATTTCGATGGAACCATCAACCAACGGCCCGGCGCTACCTGGGCGGGTAGCATCCACGCGATGTCCGATGACCTGGCCGAACTATCCGAGGCTTACCAGGCTTTGGCCGAGGCCCACGAGAAACTGATCCGGTCGCACACGATGGCAATGAGAGCGGTTACCGGCCTGGTAATCGCCCTGATAATCGTGGGCGCTTTGGCGTTGGCCGGTTGATCCCCGCACCCGATGACCCGGACGCCCTCGATCCCCGAGGGCCTCACGGCGGGGAGCCGCCCCCCGTCGATCCCGACGACGATCACCTAGCCAGCCTCGAGGAGGAGAATTTCCTGCAAGGCCCGCTCGGGCAGCTCGACATTGACGACTGGAGAGAGACGGGCATGGGCGTACCTACCGTCCGGCAGCGCCGGGAGCGGGGATACGGACAGTCCCTCACGACCTACCGCTTGTACGGTGACCCCATCGGATGGGCGCCGACCTACTAATGCCCGATCCGTTAGAGGCCCTTCGCCGAGCAGTCCGCCGCCGCGACTCCGCCGAGGAGCAGATAACGAGTCTTACCACCGAGGCGTTAGCCGCCGGGTACCGCCAGGTCGAAGTGGCGGATGCGCTCGGGATCACTAAGCAGGCGCTCCACAATCGCCTGCGGAGGAGGGCTGGGCACTCACGTATATAATTCCCCTTCGTTGCCTCGAGGCAATCCCGAACCGTACCTAGCTAGACACCCCCCGTCAGATCAACATATAATTCCCGATAGATGGAATCACGCAAAGACCTCGCTATGCAGGGTGGGATGCCAAGAAGTCTGCGACCTGTTCGGCTGCGTCAACACCACTGGCCATGGCGCCGTTGACGATAGGTGACCGCATATAATCGCCTGCGAGGAAGAGGTTCTCCACATCCTGGTTGAGTTGATTGCGCATGTCCCGTATGGCGCTGAACATTCCGGGCTGCGCCATGCAGACGGCCTCGCTCCATCGGTAAACGCGGGTAAAGAGCACTTCATCGTCGTCGGGGATCGCGGACCCCGGAGGGGGGTTGCGGCGAACGGCGCCAAGCATCGCCCGCTTGATTTCCTCATCGTCGAGAGGGAACAGTTCGTCGGCGCGGTCTCTCCCCACCCAAAGGTCCAGCGTGCTCTTGCCGGGCGGCGCGCACTCGGGTAGATTCACGGTGCGGTCCAAGAGTGCCGGAGTGTCGTCTTCGGGGTACAACGCGACGTGCCATCCGGGAGGAAGCGCCCGACGGTTCAGACCAACGACCACTCGAATACCCCGCGAGTAATTCACCGTGCTGAGTGCGTCGCGAACCCTGGGTGGCAGGTCGGGAATAATGTCGAGGGCCTTGGTGGCCGGCACGGCGCAGATGACTGCGTCCGCATCAATGCGGCCATCGTCAGTGATGACCCCGGTTGCCCTGCCGTCTTCGATGGTCACGCGCCTCACAGGCGTTGAGACACGGATGGCAGCTCCGCACTCCCTGGCAAGGGCGTCCGACAGGGCGCTGCACCCACCCTCCGGTACGTAGAGCCGCTCGGGCTTGAGGAGGACTTCACCCAGAAATGTCCGGATCCAGGTTGCGCCGAACTGTTCGACGCGGCCCATCGTCAGTTCGAGGAATCCCTCCAACGTCACTCTGAGATGTGAAGGCACGCCAAGCCTATCGAGATAGTCGCCGTAGGTCTCTTCAGTATCGAGTTCGGCTATTCTGTGGTCGCTGGCGTAGTTCAGATACTGTGCATCGTTCCTGATGCTCCTGACCAGCTTGAGGGTCGGCCAGATTCCCCCCGTCGACAGAAACCCCAGGGTCCAGAACGGAGCCACGTTCTTGAGCAACGTGCGTAAGGACTCGATGGGGGTGGTGACGACCCAGCGTCCCTTCCGATACCAGCCGATGTTCATCTTGGTGCGGACTAGCGGTAGACCCAAAGCCTCACATATCCGGAAGGTGACATCGTAGGAGGTCGGAAAGAAGTCAGCGCCCTTGTCCGTTGAGAAGCCATCTATCTTCTCACCGCCCATACGGCCGCCAATCTGATCGCTCGCTTCCAGGAGAAGCGGGTCTACCCCCCCCCCGTGCTTTTTCAGCGTGTAGGCGGCGCTTAACCCGGCTGCTCCTCCACCGACTATGACAACGCGCTTCGTATCGATGCTCTCGACCTCCTATCGGCTGCGGCGCAGCGCTTTTAGTGTGAAGGGCCTGGGTTGGACGAATGACCTGTGCACCTGCTCTTCGGAAAGAGGCAGTCCCTCCGGCGTCTCGAAGCGGAGCCTTTGCAGGATTTTGGTGACGGCGACCCATATGACCGTCTGGGCGAAGCGATCACCGCTACAACGCCTGATCCCGGTCCCAAAGGGCATATATGCGACGCTGGTCAGGGCCGGGGAGGGCGATCCGTCGTCCTGTGGCATGAAGCGCTCAGGGATGAAATCGTCGGGCGAGTCCCAGTAGCGCTCGTCTCGGCTCGCCCCGTAGACGCTTCCCAGCACCTGGGTGCCCTTGCGAATCCGGTATCCTCCTATCTCGGTGTCCTGGGCCGCCCGGTGTGGAAGGCCAAGGGGGTTGAGGGGGCGGTAGCGCAGAAGCTCGGCCACGCAGGCGAAAGTGTAGGGCAGGCGCGCGTGATCGTCCATGCAGGGAGCCCGACCCTCGGGTCCCATGACCCTGTCCATCTCCTCGTGGATTTTCGCCTGCACCTCCGGGCGGTTGGCCACGAGCAGCAGGAACCAGACGATAGGGGCCGCTTGTAGAGGGCCCGACACCAGCGTGTCCAAGTAGATACCGTAGACCGTGGAGTGGTCGATCCCCTCCACTTCTTCCATGTCCAGCAGGATGTCCACCAGTCCGGGTGCGGCGGGGGCATTGCCGGCGCGGCGACTCCGGGCGCTTTGCAGCAGTCGGGCGAACATCGCGTCCTGCGCCTCCCTCAGCCGGCGCCCCTTCTTGAGCGTTCCGCTGGGCATGAACTTCGCCCAGCGGAACAGGTCCCCGGGCATGGGAACGGAACCGGCACCCTGGAACCAGACGGTGTGCTCCCTGAACCGTTCCCTGCCCGTTCGCATCTCGTCGGATTCGACCTCCTCCCACCCAAAGAAGGCACGAAAAATCATGTCATTGCAGGCGTCGAGCATGACTCCGGACACATCCACGGGCTCTCCCGAATCGGCCATCAGACAAATGCGGTCGGCCACCGCGTCGAAAGCCGGTGCGAAATGGTTCTCGCTCAGCGTCGCCACCTGCTCGGCACTCCAGAGCCGGCTCACCGCAACTTCACGCATCCTGCACCAGCTGTCGTCGTATTGGGAGAACACCATGGCTCCGTGCAAAGTGGCGTGCACCTGAAAGACCCACCGGTCTGACAGCTCGGTCTTCTCAAAGGCTTCCGTGATCATTCCAGGGTCGGCGAACACCACGGTGGGTACCTCGCCGACGCGAAAAGCGACCACTCCGCCGTACTCCCGCGCCAGCTGGGTGATGGCGATATAAGGCGGTTCGGGACCTCTGGCCAGCTGCACCAGCGAGCCGACCACCGGGAGACCCCGGGGCCCCGGCGGGGGTAATTCCGTTGAAGGGGCGGCCGGCCCACCTCTCTCGCTTCTACGCGCACGGGAGTTGTCAGGCATTATTGAATGGGAATTATAGACTTGACTTGGGTAGCGACCCGCGGCGGCATCGAAGTGCGATTCGGGGTCTCCGCCACCCCGGTTCCCGATGACGGAGTCGCCCTCGACACGGTGACCAACGACGCGGTCACCTTTGTGGTGGTAGAAGAGGAGGAGGGACCCCCATCGTTCATCGATGCGGTCGCCACCGGCTATCAGGGCCTGCTACGAGCCCTCGCCTACGTGGTCGCGATCGTCGGCCTGTTGCTGCCCTTCGTCCCCCTCCTGGTCGTCATCGGCGCCCTCTATTGGTGGACCAGGCGGTGGATACGCCGTCTCCGATCCGGTCGGTCGATCACCGCCGGATCGAGCCCGGACCGTTCGCAGCACCCACCCGACCACTCGAACGACTAGCCGACACCCGGGAGGTTCGGTCCGGTTGGTCCCGCAAACGGCAACTAGTCGAAGCGGCGGGCTCGAACGTACAGCGTTTGTCTGGTGGGTGTCGTGGGTGGAGGTTGGTGGGGTGGGTTGGTTGTTGGGGGTTTTAGGTGGCGAGTTTGGTGAGGAGGGTCGCGAGGGTGGCCCGTTCGGGGTCGGTTAGTGCTGATAGCCATTGTTCGCGTTGGCTGGTGCGGGCGAGGACCATGCGTTCGGCGCTGGCGGCGCCGGCTGGGCTGATGGTGATGTGGTGGGAGCGGCGGTCGGTGGGGTGGGGTAACCGGTTGACGTAGCCGAGGGTATGTAGGCGGGCTATTCGGTTGGCGGTGGTGGCTGTGGTGTCACCGAGGGCGGTGGCTAGGTCGGTCACTGTGAGTCGGCGACCTTCGTGCTGCGCCCAGTGGAGGATGGACAGAGCCTGGTAGTCGTTGCGGTTGGCGAGGCCTTCGGTCTGGGCGATGCGGTCCATCGCTTCTGCGAGAACGTCCGCGCAGGCCAGTATTCGTGCCGCTGCTTCGATCCGGTCAAACCCGACGTCGCCCAGGATCGCCTCCCACCGTCTGATCTTGTCTTCGATGGGATCGTCCGGTCGGGTCAGGCCCCACCCGACAGGTGGGGCCTGACCTGTGCGGGTTCGGCTCATTGCCATGCGTTCGCCAAAAGGTAGAGCACCCCAAGACCAAGAGCGACCAGACCCAGGGCCCCGGCCTCTACGCGGCGGGTGAATATGGCCGACCAGTACACCACCACATAACCGGCGAATAGGACGGCCGCCAGCAGCGAAAAAAGCGGGAAACCGACCAAACCGGCGTCCCCGAGCGACACCAGCATCGACCCTGCCACCGCGGTATAGCCAACCCGGACCAGCGCCGACCCGGCAGAAACCGCCGCCGGGGTCCTATGCGACCGTTCCCCGCTCAGGCCGGAACCGGGCGCCGCCGTGTCGTCATAAACCACCGCAGCAACCCGCAACGGCGTCCGGGTACCGCCACGGGTTCCGTTCCGGATAGTCGTAGAGCCCGACCGTTGCCGTTTCGGTACCACAACCACACCTCCCCACACCGTTGCTAACCGTTAGCCTATCGATTGCCCAACGTGGTGTCAAGCAGGGAAATACCAGCCGCACACGAAGGGCGCCGCCGGGCCGTGTACACCAGACAAAATTGCGGATGGCGGCCCACCGGTTCGGTAGCTCAAGGTCACGTCCAGGGTTGTGGTGTAAGGAAGGGTTCCGCGTCGCCTCGGTTGTTGGGTTCTGTTTTAGCTGATTTGGGTTCTGGGTGCGACCTCCTCGGTGAGTTGTTGGGGTTGGGGTTCGATGAGCCTGATGCGGGCCTGGTTGAGGCTGTCGAGGCTCATGTAGCGTCGGGCGATGGCCCACTCGAGCTCCTAATGGGGGTCCACCACTTCTTCTGGTGTTTCTGGGAGGGTGTGGTGA
>JAPPHZ010000005.1 GCA_028820935.1 bacterium
CGACGGGACACCGATGACCGCCAGAACACACCAAGCTGTTTCGCAGACAGACCACCTAAAGCTCCTCGAAGAAGTGGCACGCCGAGAACTGGTCCTCACCGCATTGTCTCAGGGACGGCCGTGATTCCCGGCAAGGATCACGGTCCCCGGAGAGTCCGCACCTCGGTTCAAACGGACAGCCGGCCAATGCTTGGAACATCTGAGGCGGCGTCCCGGGTATTGTCGGCAATCGGGCCATCTTCTTGTCGATCTGCGGCAGGCTCGACAGCAGTCCCCTGGTGTATGGATGGCGCGGCGACAGCAGCACCTGCTCCACCGGGCCTTCTTCCATCACCCGTCCTCCATACATCACGATCACGCGGTCGGCCATCTCCGCTATCACACCTATGTCGTGCGAGATCAGGATGAGGGCAGCACCCGTCTCCGCGGTCACGTTCCTGAGCAGTTCCAGCACCTGCGACTGGATCGTGACATCGAGCGCGGTGGTGGGCTCGTCCGCGATCAAGAGCTTCGGCCTGTTCGCTATAGCCATGGCGATCATGGCTCGCTGCTTCATACCGCCCGAGTACTCGTGCGGGTACTGCTCGTATCTGACGCGGGGGTTAGGAATGCCGACAGACTCGAACAGGCCTTCCACGTGTTGCCGCACACGGTCAGATCCCATCTTCCCGTGCGCCAGGCTCACTTCGGCCACCTGACGGCCTACCCCCAGCACCGGATGCCATGACGAAGAGGGATCCTGGAAGATCAGGGTGATGTCCTTGCCGCGAATCTCCCTCATCTGCTTGGCGGTGAGGGCAAAGAGATCTCGGCCTTCGAACAGCACCTCGCCGGTGACGCTAGCTCCCGTCGTGTAGACATTGAGCAAGCGGAGAACTGCCAGGACCGAAACGCTCTTGCCCGACCCGGACTCTCCGACGATTCCGACTATCTCGCCAGGACGGACGTCGTACGAGATACGGTCCACCGCGCGCAGGACGCCGCCTTCGAGTTCGAAGTCGACCGCCAGATCCCTCACCGACAGCAGGGCGTGCTCAGACGGAGAGGGGCTTGCCGCGTGCTCCTTCATGTGTCGGAACGCACCTTCTCAGGTTGCCCCGATCTTAACGAGTTCGGCTAGACCTCTACTCGTTTACCTTCCACTCACGGACATCCCAGTACATCCGGTTGTTGGACGGGAAGACGTCGGTGAGCAGATCCGAGTTGTACAGGACCGTACCGGGTGGGCTGAACACCGGTACGAACGGCGTATCCGCCGCCAGGTTCTGCTGGATAATCGAGTAGTGCGCCTTCCGTTCCTCGACGTCAGTCGTGAGCAGGGCAGCCGTTAGGGCCTCGTCCACCGCGCTATTGGAGTAGTTCATATGGTTCTCGGGTTCGCCCGTGCCATACGTCTGTCCAATGATCGCCGGATCCGGGAAACCGGAATGGAGAGACATCACCGCGACATTGAACTCGCCGTTTCGCACGGCTTCGATGAACTGCGGCCACTTAGCCGTTTCGATGGTGACATCGATGCCGAGCTTGGCGAGTTCTGCCTGCGCATAGATCGCCAGCCCTTCACGATTGCTGTTCCCATCGTTGTAGAAGAACGTCAGCTCTATACCTTCCCCGCCGGGGTAGCCCGCTTGGGCAAGCAACGCCGCCGCACCATCGGGATCGTAAGGCGGCATCTCAACGCTTGCGTCGAATGCCCAGGAGTTGCTGATCAGGAAGCTGTTCCGTACGGTCGCATACTGGCCCAAGAAGTTCGTGACGAAGGATTCCTTGTCGATGGCCATCGCGATGGCCCGCCGGACGTCCGGGTTGGCTAGAGCCTCATGGCTCTCAACATTGAACACGAGCCCGTCGAGCTGCGCCTTGTCATAGGTAGCGACGTCGATGTGTGGCAAGGCGACCATCCGATCGATGTCACCGGGCGGAGTCCGGTCCATGGCATGAGCCTGCTCCGTCTCCATCGCCACCAGCATGGTGTTGACATCCTGGATGCCCCCGTGGTGCACGGTCTCGATACAGCCACGATCCGGTTGCCAGTAGCCATCAAATGCCTTGAAGGTCGTTTTCTCCTCCGTCCATTGGACGAACTCGTAGGGACCACTGCCTATCGGATGCAGCGAGAACGGGTGATCCGCTCCGATAGGACCTTCCCCTTCCAGCAAGTGCTTCGGGAGGACCTTCAGTACCTCTCTGACGGAGATTGCCATGAACGAGGCGTCAGGCTTCGCCAGCGTGATCGAAATGGTGTAGTCGTCATGGACCTCTACGCCAGCGACACTATCGGCCGAGCCGTCCGTGAAGGCGTCGGCTCCGACGATGTTGGCCAGCCTCGGCCGCCACTGGCCCAGGAAGCCAGGCGCAAGGATGCTCTCGATCGTGAACTCCACGTCCGCGGCGGTCACCGGCGCGCCGTCATGGAATATGACCCCTTCCTGAAGGTGGAAGGTGTAGGTCAAGTTGTCATCCGAGATGTCCCACGAACGAGCAAGCTCGGGAACGATCTCGGCGGTATTCGGATCCACATCGACCAGGAGATCGAATACCAGGTCGGTCCTCCAGTATCCGGTCGTGTCGATTGCGAGAAGCGGGTTGACCGTATTCCGGACGTTCGTCTGGTTGATGATGGTGACTTCGGATCCGGGTTGGAGGCAGGATTCGGCGGCGACCGGTGCCGCTGCTGTCGTGGCCACGGCTTGGGTAGTTTCGGTGGCCCCATCGGTAGCTGGAGCCGCAGTTGTCGGAGCCGCAGTTGTCGGAGCCGCAGTCGTTGGAGCCGCAGTATCCTCCTCGGCGCCGCCACAAGCCGCGGCGACGAGCGCGAGAACTCCAAACCAGATTGCGAGCCGCCTCCGATATGAGTAGCTACGATTTGCGTGTTCTCGAGTCCGCATCGGGTCGGCCCTCCTCCAGGGTAAGTCTCCTCAGGACCGCCCGGGTTCGGAGGGACTGAGGAGCCTCCACTTTTCGCCCAAACTCACATGGGCGAATAGCTCAATCTAACCCAGAGACCCTCGGATACGTCGGGAAAACCGAGGAATATCTTGGCCCGCAGTCTTGTGTTCACACCGAGTGTGCGACCTGCCGCGTCTCCCAGTTGTACCTCTGCAGCATGGCCCGACTGTGCCGAGCTTATGGCAGCCACCAATTCAGCGCGACGGACTGTGTGTGCTGGGATCAACGCCACTGCAGGGTCGTTTTTGGGCAGCCTCAAGAGGAACTCGCCGACCTATCCGACTGACGCAACCCGCACCAAGCCCACCATCGACTCAATGGGTGGATCTGAGCCTGGGATAACCCACTTGCCCGCTCGATTCCAACGATCGGACATCAGCCACCAGGCGAACCGGAGAACAACCACTAGCATCACACAGCCGCCTACTTCCCTTTCGGTACAATCCGGCGCTCAGAAGGGCCTTCCTCAGGCCCGGTACCCGCAATCTCGACAGGTGGATATTCATGACGGTTGTGGACGCGGTCTGCCCACTGATGACCGACCCCGAAGCGTGGGATCTCTACATCGAGGGCGGGGTCGACATAGGGGCGCCGACCGTGGCCAACTGGGAGACCCCTTCGGAGACGCTGCAGCTACTCGAGCAGTGGGCCCGCTGGATGGAGCGGGACGACCGGCTGGTGGCGGTCACCGAACCCGCCCACTTCGACCGGTTCCCCGATCCCGGCAAGCTGGGAGTGATCATCCACTTCCAGAACGGCGTCCCCCTAGGCGAGGACCTCTCCAACTACGAGGCCTTCCACGGTCTGGGGCTCCGGATGGTGCAGCTCTGTTACAACTTCGCCAACCCGCTGGGCGACGGATGCCTGAGTACCGAGGACGGCCCGCTCACCGCTTTCGGGCGAGCGGCCATTCGGGAGATGAACCGGCTCGGGATCGTGGTGGACCTCTCCCACACCGGGCGCCGCACCACCATGGACGCCATGCGCGCCACCTCGGCGCCGGCGGTGTTCTCCCACTCCAACCCCGCCGCGCTCACCGCCCATCGCCGCAACATCGACGACGAGCAGATCAGGGCGGTCGCCGACCTGGGCGGCCTGGTCGGGGTCGTCACCTTCCCCGCCTTCGTGAAGCCGGGCGGCAAGGGCGCCACGGTGTCGGACCTGGTGGACCACATCGACTACCTGGTGGACATGATCGGACCCGATCAGGTGGGGCTGGGCCTGGACTTCTGCGAGTCGGGCATGGAGATGGTCGAGCGCATGATCGCGTCCGGAGCGTGGACCGTCGAGGATTACCCGATGGACGCCGACCCCCGCCTCGTCGACCTTGACTCGCCCACCCGGATTCCCGGCATCCGGGAAGAGATGGTCCGGCGAGGCTACCCGTCCGGCGCCATCGCCGGCATCATGGGCCACAACTGGATAGACCTCTTCAAGAGGGTGTGGTCCGCCTAGCGGTAGCTTCGACCCGAGTTATTTTTCGCGTTCTCGCAAAACAGCCTTGAAACTGTCCTAGCTTCGAGATACGTTGCCCATCGCCAAGCACCAAGTGCCGGCCGATGATGTGGCACCGATCGGTTCGGCCGGCCCGAGGGAACATACAAGGCTCAGTCGAGCGACCGCCGACTCCCGGCACCAGGCCGGGTATGGCCGATCCACACGCCCAAATCGGACAGGTGGAGGCGGGGGTGGGCCCGGTGCGGAGCACCGGTTTTTCGCGACTTGCGCCATCTGGCGGTTCTTGAGGCAGAGAACGTCAAGAATGACGCCCTGAGCCTCAGGTTCCCCGGCAGGGCAACTGCTACGGACGGGGGCTACGCCAGGCCGATCCTTCCGATCAGTTCCGCCGCCCTCGCCCGGGCTTCCGCTATCACCTCGTCCTGGTCCACGCGGGTGCACCGGCCGCCCTCCACGATGACCTCTCCGCCTACGATGCTCATGGTCACGTCGCTGCCCCGGGCGGCGTAGACCACGGCGGCGCGCGGGTCGTGGGCCGGGGTGAGATGGGGTCGGGTGGCGTCCAGCACGATCACGTCGCCGAGCGCTCCGGTGGCCAACCGCCCCGCGTCGATGCCCAGGGCCCTGGCCCCGCCGACGGTGGCGATACGCAGTGCCTCGCCGGCTGACGAGGCGGTGGGTTCGAGCTCGGCCAGCCGGTGCATGAGCACCAGCATCTTCATGTTCTCGAAGAGGTCCTGGCGATGGCCGCAGGTGGAGCCGTCGGTGCCCATCCCGACGGTGGCGCCGGCGTCCAGGAGTCGGCGCATGGGCATCACCCCGTAGGGAACGTACTGGTTGGACATCGGGCAGTGCACCACGGCGGTCCTTGTCGAGCCGATCGCCTCGATCTCCGCCTCGTCGAGCCAGGTGGCGTGGGCCAGCACGGCGTCCGGGCCGAGCAGGCCCTGCCTATGGAGCCAGATGGCCGGACGGACCCCGTATGCCTCCCGGTAGACATCGGGATCGCTCCTGGGAGCGCTGAGGTGGGTGTGCCAGCCGGTCCCGTACCGGCGGGCCGTCTCGACCGCGGCGACCAGCAGGTCCTGGCCGGTGTACACGGTGTTGATCGGGCCGGGCCATACCGCCACCCGGGACCCGGGAGGCCGGGCCTCGATGCATGCTGCAGTGGTTTCTAGTTCCTCTTGGTCGCTGCCCGTGAAGGCCTCCCGGGGCAGGCCCTGGCGCTCGGCCAGCGCGGTGTAGCCACCGGTGACGCCCCGCGCCACCACCCCCCTGAGACCGACCTCCTCCAGGGCGGCCGCCACAGCCAGGGTGGTCTCGTAGTCGGTGCGGCCGTAGTGATGATCCAGCAGCGCGGCGGTACCGGCCAGGGCGGCCTCCACCGCCGCCAGGTACACGGCCGCCGCCGTCTCCTCGGGCGTGATCGCGGCGGCGTAGGGCCACATGAACCTGCTCAGCCATTCCCAGCCGGGCAGACCCTCGCCGAGGCTGCGTCCTAGCGACTGGAAAAGGTGATTGTGGCAGTCGACCAGGCCCGGCATCACCAACCGGCCGCGGCACGAGATCACCCGATCGGCCTGGTACTCCGGGGCCGCGCCCGATTCCCCGACTCCCACGATCCGCTCGCCCGAGATCGCCACATAGCCCGTTTCGATCACCGGCCGGGCCGGATCGAGGGTCACCAGGGTCCCGCCCTCGAGAAGCAGGTCGCAACGCAGTGGCGGTACCGGATCCCCCACACCCCTCCCTATTCGTCAAGCCGGCCGCGGGTCCCGGTCGATGATCGTAACCCTTCCACGCCGACCGAGGAGAGAAACCCGGTTGATGGTCACCGTGTGAACCTGAGGAACACCGCACCAAAAATGACGCCCTGAACCTCAGGAACACCGCCACCCCCGAACCTGAGGAACACCGCACCAAAAATGACGCCCTGAACCTGAGGAACACCGCACCAAAAATGACGCCCTCAGCCTCAGGTTCGTAGACTCGGCGCCGGACCGGGCATTCGCGTGCGGGAATGGGAGGACGAAGTGACCGTTGCCGACCAGTACAGCGTCACCGAGGACGAGATACGCTTCGATCACTCCGCCGAGGAGCGTCTCTACCAAGCGCTGTCCGACTACTGGCATCCGGTCGCCTACGCCTCGCAACTCGGGGAGGACAAGCCGATCTCCGCCAAGCTGCTGGACGAGCAAATCGTGCTCGTCCGGCTGGACGGCGAGGTGCGGGCCTTCCGCGACCTGTGCGTGCATAGGGGTACCGCCCTGTCACTCGGTTGGGTGGAAGACGACTCCCTGCGCTGCGCCTACCACGGCTGGAAGTACGGGGCGGATGGCATGTGCACCGAGATCCCGTCCCGCTTCGGCACCCGGATCCCGAAACGGGCCCGGCTGACCCGCTACGCGGCAGCCGAGGCGGCCGGCCTGATCTGGGTATGCATGTCGGGCAAGCCCCGGTTCCCGCTCCCCGAGTTCCCTTATGGAGAAGATCCCGGATTCCGGGTCATCGAGGTTCCTTCGTACGACTGGAACTGCTCCATGCCGCGGCGGATCGAGAACTACGTTGACTTCGCCCACTTCGCCTGGGTCCACGACGGGGTGCTGGGGGACCGCGACCAGCCGGAGGTTCCGGACCATGGGATCGGACGCGTGGGTCACGAGCTCCGTTTCGACCACCCCCATATGGCCGAGCCGGCCGACTCGGGGAAGAACAAGGGCCTCGAGTCCGGCGACGGGCCGGTGGAGGTCCAGATCGACTACCGCCTGTTCATGCCGAACACGATCCTCCTCGACCAATGGATCCCTCAGCTCGAGCAGAGATACCTGCTGTTCTTCACGGTGTGCCCGACCGGCCGCAAGACGTCGCGTTGCTTCACGTTCATGGGCCGCGACTACTCGATGGACGAGCAGACCGACCGGGACATGCTCGACTTCAACGCGCTGGTCATCGGCCAGGACCTTCCCATCGTGCAGTCGCAGCGGCCGGAGGAACTACCGATGGACCTGTCGGCGGAGGTCCAGATCAAGGGCTCCGACCGCGTGGCCGTCGAGTACCGGCGCTGGCTCAAGGAACTGGCCTACAGCACGGATACAGCCTGACCCTCCCCGGGGATTGCCCACGGCATGACTGCGGCACGCCGGACGGCGCCGCGTCCTGACCTACCCCGAGCTGCGGCCTCCTCAACCCCTCCTGCCGAGCACGCCCGACAGGTCGCATCCGTGAAGTTCATGCAAGAGGCCTAGGAAGGCGAGCACCGGCGGGCTGTAGTGCTGGGCGCGCCGCACCAGGACGTGGGTGGGCAGGTAGACGCGGTGCTTCTCCGCCATCCCGATGGGGAAGAGCCTTCCCATCTCGACCTCGCCCCGGATGGCGCTGCGCGGCAGGAAGGAAATACCAAGCCCCAGCGCCACCATGCGCTTGGTGGCCTCGATGCTGTCGAGCGTGGTCTCGATCTGCGGGACGATGCCCGCCTCGCGACACGCCTGGTTGATGAGCAGGAAGTAGGTCGAGCTGGGGTCGTAGAGGATGAGGGGCTGGCGCGCCACCTCCGAGATCCGGGCGTACCCCTTCTCCGTAAAGGGGTGGTCGGGATAGGCCACGAGAACGATCTCCTCGTCGTACAGGTAGATCGAGTGCACGTCCGGATGCACCAGACCCCTCGACAGGCCGACATCCACCACGCCGTCCACGATCATGGCGAGAACATCGGTGGACCGTCCGGTCCGTATCCGCGCTGAGACTTTCGGGTGGCGACGCTGGAAGCGGTCCAGCGTTGGCGGAAGCATGTATGTCCCGATGGTGCGGGCCGAACCGATGGTGATGGTGCCTAGCTGCTCGTCCAGGGTCTGGCGGACCGCTTCCTGCCCCTTGTCCAGGAACTCGAGGACCCGCTCGGCGAAGGGCAGAAAGGCCTCTCCTGCCTCGGTCAGTCGAACACCCCTCCCCATGCGGTGGAAGAGCGGGGTGCGCAGATCACGTTCCAGCGACCTGATGCGGGCGCTGAGCGACGGCTGGCTCACGAAGGAGGCGCGGGCCGCCCCCCGGAAGCTTCCGATCCGGGCCGCCGCCAGGAAGGACTCCAGTTCTCTGAGTTCCATTCACCGCCGCAGTCGATAGCTATAGCCTATCACTTCGATCGAAAGAAGCAGGCTAGCTTTATCGCCGAAAACACCCCATTACCCACCCGTCTGCGCCATCCTTACCCGGAGCGATCCCGTCGCGACGCTACGCGCAGGTGGCGGGAGCGCATGTAATCCAAGATTACGTACCCGGGAGGGACGGAGCCATGTCGATGAATGGCCTGAACAGGTTCAGGAGAGCAGCTGCTCTCCAAGCCCGTTGGGACCGGGAGGCAAGGTGGCAGGGCATAGAGCGCCCGTACACCGCTCTTGACGTACTCCGCCTGCGGGGCAGCCTCAGGATCGAGCACAGTATCGCTCGGGCCGGGGCGGAGCGGCTGTGGGGCCTCCTGGAGACCGAGCCGATCATCCGCACGTTCGGCGCCCTGACCGGGGCGCAGGCCGTCCAGATGGTCCGGGCCGGGCTCAAGGCTCTCTACCTGAGCGGCTGGCAGGTCGCCGCCGACGGCAACCTGTCGGGGCAGACCTACCCGGACCAGAGCCTCTACCCGTCCAGCAGCGTGCCGGCCGCGGTCAGGCGCGTCAACAACGCCCTCACCCGCGCCGACCAGATCGCGTCCATCAACGGTGAGACCGGCATCGACTGGTTCGCCCCCGTCGTGGCCGACGCGGAAGCCGGATTCGGCGGTCCCGTGCACGCCTTCGAGCTGATGAAGGCGATGATCGAGGCAGGGGCGGCCGGCGTCCACTTCGAGGATCAACTCTCCTCCGAGAAGAAGTGCGGGCATATGGGCGGGAAGGTCCTGGTCCCGACCTCGCAGTTCATCCGCACCCTGACCGCGGCGCGGCTGGCGGCCGACGTGATGGACGTGCCGACCCTCCTCATGGCGAGGACGGACGCCCGCGACGCCGCGCTCCTGATGAGCGATGCGGACGCACGAGACCGCAGGTTCCTGACCGGCGAGCGCACCCCGGAGGGCTACCACGGGGTGCGGGGCGGGATGGAGGCCGCCACGGAAAGGGCCCTGGCATACGCGCCTCTCGCGGATCTGCTGTGGTTCGAGACCTCGAGACCGGACATCGAGGAGGCTGCCGCCTTCGCGGAGGCGATCCACGCACGGTTCCCGGGCAAGCTGCTGGCCTACAACTGCTCCCCCTCCTTCAACTGGAGACACCACCTGAGTGACGAGCAGATCGCCGCGTTCCAGGACCGGATCGCCGCGCTGGGCTACAAGTTCCAGTTCATCACCCTGGCGGGGTGGCATCTGCTCAACTACCACACCTTCGACCTGGCGAGGTCCTACGACGCGGCGGGTATGGCGGCCTACAGCCATCTGCAGCAGACCGAGATCGCCTCGGAGCCGTTCGGGTACACCGCGACCAAGCATCAGGCCGAGGTGGGCGCCGGCTACTTCGACGAGGTGATGCAGGTCACGACCGGAGGCCGGGCCTCCACCCTCGCCCTGGTGGGATCAACCGAAGCCAAGCAATTCAACTGACCCGCACCGTCGTCCTCTCGACCCGGCGGTGCGGCGTATCCGGATGATGCTCAGCGGCTCTCACGTGCGCACGGCACGGCCAGGGGCCTAAGGAGCCTCCTCCTGACCCCGTCGGACCCTGGCGGCTACGCTCCGGCCCATGGCAGAACTGAGCGCGCAGGAAGAACGACTACTGCGCAGGGCCATCGAGGTATCGGCCCGGTCGGTGGCGAACGGGAACACGCCTTTCGGCGCCATCATGGCGGACCCGGCCGGCCGCATTCTCCTGGAGGCGGAGAACACCGGCGTCACGGGCAGGAACACGCTCAACCACGCCGAGACCAACCTCATGAACATGGCGGTGAGCACCCTCAACCCCCACCAGATCGCCACCGCCACCCTCTACACCAGCTGCGAACCCTGTGCCATGTGCAGCGGCGCCATGTACTGGGGCGGGCTCAACCGGATGGTCTATGCGATGAGCGAGCTCGATCTCCTGAAGATCACAGGAGAGGATCCCGGCACCGCCACCATGCGGGGGGTGGGTTGCCGGAACATCTTCCGGAGCGGCCAGCGCGACATCGAGGTGAGCGGCCCCCATCTGGTCGAGGAAGCCTCGGCGGTTCACATCGGGTACTACGACCAGTTCCGGCTGAGCGATCAGGAGAAGTCGCTCCTGCGGCGGGCCATCGAGGTGTCCACCAGGTCGGTCGCCAACGGGAACCTACCGTTCGGTGCGCTGCTGGCCGACCCGGACGGGAACGTCCTGCTGGAGGCGGAGAACAGCGACATCACCGGCAAGAGCCCGCTCAACCACGCCGAGACCAACCTGATGAGGCTGGCGATCGAGCAGCTCACGCCGGAGCAGATCGCCACCGCCACCCTCTACACCAGTTGCGAGCCGTGCGCCATGTGCAGCGGCTCCATGTACTGGGGCGGGCTCAACCGGATGGTCTACGGGATGAGCGAGGCCGATCTGCTGCAGTACACGGGCGGGCACCAACTCAACCCGACCATGACCGGCGTGGGCTGCCGGGCCGTACTCCAGAGCGGCCACCGCGAGGTAGAGGTGAAGGGCCCGTTCCTCATCGACGAAGCCTCCGTGATCCACCGGACCTACTGGAGCGCCTGAACCGGGAGTCGGGCGACCGACTTCCGCATTCGCGCATCCCCCTCCGCACTCGCCGCCCGCCCGGCCGCCGGTCCGACCGGATAGGATCAGCCTGAGCTTTCCCGTCAGCCCGAAAGGAGAACGCCGTTGCGTAGAGTTCCTACCACAGCCGCCGCCGGCGCGGATCTGGTACCGATGTTCAAGGACCACATGGAGTTGTGCGGGGTCGGCCCCGGACAGACCGTGATGGCATTCACCAACACGCAGAGCAACCCCGCCTATATCACCGCCCTGATGGCAGCGGTGAAGGTGCTGGGCGGCGACTTCTTCCAGATCATGGTGGCCGCCGACGACTCCTGGATGAAGTCGCGCACCATCGTCGAGGCCTGGAAGGGGTGCGACCTGGTGGTGGGCTTCCTGGCCAGCATGGGATCGCACTGGATCTACTCGGACGCCCACAACGAGGCCCTGGAGTCGGGTGTCCGGTCCCTGATGATCGAGGAGCCCGAGGACCACCTGCGCCGCCTCTTCCCTCTCCCGGTGATCCGCGAGCGTGGCGAGGCCAGCGTGCGGTACATGGCGACGTCCGACGTAATGCGGGTCCAGTCGGAAGCCGGGACGGATCTCAGCGTCCGTTACACGGGCCGGCCGCTCGGGTGCCAGTACGGCTACACCGACGAGCCGGGACGGTGGGACCACTGGCCGTCGGGGCAGTGCGGCGTGGCGCCCCTCGAGGACTCGGCGGAGGGCACGCTGGTGGTGGACGCCGGCGACGCGCTGCTGCCTATGGGCAAATACGTCGAGCAGCCGATCCGCATGGAGCTACGGGAGGGGAGCATCGTCTCCATCGACGGGGGTGCCGACGCCCGGCTTCTCAAGGACTTCTTCGAGCAGCCCAAGGACGATCGGGTCTACGGCCTGTCCCACATCGGCTGGGGGTACGAGCACCGGGCCAACTGGAACGCCTTGGGTCTCCGCTTCTGGGAGGGCGGCGGCGTGATGGACACCGAGAGCTACTACGGCAACATGCTGATCGCGTTCGGCGCCAACTTCTTCCGCAAGCTGGGCGGCAACAACCGGGTCAACTTCCACTTCGACATCCCGACCCGCAACCACTCCATCTGGATCGGCGACACCCAGATCATCGACCGGGGCAGCTTCGTGGTGCCCGGCTTCGAGCTGGAATAGCCGGCGCCCGAACCATGCGACTGAAGGACAAGGTAGCGGTAGTCACCGGATCCTCCCGCTCGATCGGGAGGGCCATCGCCCTCGGCTACGGGCGGGAGGGCGCCAAAGTGGTGGTCAACTACCGGAGCGACAAGGGAGCTGCCGACTCGGCGGTGACCGAGATCGAGGCGATGGGCTCCGAGGCCTTTGCGGTCCGGGCCGACACGTCGTCGTCCTCGGACGTGCAGGCGCTGATAGCGGCGGCCGTGGACCGCTTCGGGCGGATCGACATCCTGGTCAACAACGCCGCCATCCTGATCCGGACGCATTTCCTCGAGATCGAGGAATCGGAATGGGACCGGATCATGGAGGTAAACCTCAAGGGGTTCTTCCTGTGCTCCCAGACGGCGGCGCGGCAGATGGTCCGCCAGGGTGATGGTGGCGTCATCATCAACATGTCCTCGGCGGGCGACACCCTGGCCGGGAAGGACCTGGCCCATTACTGCGTGGCCAAGGGAGGTGTCCGGATGCTCACCCGGCAGCTGGCCTTCGAGCTGGCGCCCCACAGCATCCGCGCCAACGCCATAGCCCCAGGGTTGATCGAGACGGACCTGAACCGGGCGGATCTGGCCGTTCGCGAGTTCCGCGAGTACCGGCTCTCCATGATCCCGCTGGGGATAATCGGGGTTCCCGAGGACATAGTGGGCGCGGCGGTCTTCCTGGCCTCCGAGGACTCCAGGATGGCCACCGGCTCCACGATCTACCTGGACGCCGGCCAGACCATCTTCTGACCGTCGGGGGGCTACCGGCCCGGTCCCACTTGCCGGGTCGGAGTCCTCCTCCGCTGTCACGACGGCGGGGGAACAGCCTCACCCGTTTCTCTCCCACTGTCCCGTGTCTCTGGTTCGCCACGACCGTGACCTATAACCGTCGTGAGCGGTGCGGGCCCTGTGCCCGGACAAGGGGGTTGAACATGTCACCGACCCGTCGCATACTGCCCGGCAGTCACAAACACCGCCGGTTTCTTGCTTTTCGACGTCGAGGGAACCGGAACCGGGATCAATTCGGGAGCGGACCCGTCGGGGGATGGCGGAACGCGTTCGGACCGAAGGAGGTGGTGGCTGGGGGATGGGCCCGCTGGGGTGGGGCGTGTTTTCGCGTTTTTCGCGTTCTCGTTGTGTCGGGATCGGAGCCATTACCAGGGATGAAGGTCACCCGGGAGTAGAATCCGGGCAGTCACACGAAGGCCGTTTCCCGTGACCGTGGAGGCGCTGTTGGGGGTCCCCATTCTCGACACACCCGTGCAGGTGCAGGGCATTCCGCGCCCCCGGTGGGGATATCCCTCCAGACCCGCCCCCGGATCGCACGGCCGGAAATCGACAGCCCCGCACGGCCGGACCGCCGACCGCACGCCGACGAGTCGCTACGCAACAACCGAACCAACCCACGGAGGTAATCGATGTCAGACCTGATCGATGGTCTTTCAAATGGTCTAGAGAACGCAGGCGAGACCATTCTCTCGTTCCTGCCAAGGCTGATCGGGGCCTTGATAATCCTGGTCGTCGGCTGGCTGGTGGCCCGGCTGGTACACAGGGTGTTCCAGCGCCTCTTCAAGGCGGTGGGCCTCGACGCCCTGCTCGAACGGGCCGGTCTTTCCGACCGGTTGAATGCCGCCGGCTACACCGCTACCGACCTGGCAGCGCGAGCCATCTACTGGATCGCCCTGCTGGTGGTGTTCCTCCTTACGGCCGAGGCTCTCGATGTCGAGTACCTCAGCGACATCCTGACGGGACTGATCGGATACCTGCCGCTGGTGGTGGCGGCGATCGTCATCGTCATCGTGGCGGCCGCGCTGGGTGCCTTCCTAGCCGAGCTGTCCACGCCGTGGTCGCAGGAGCGTCACATCCGGTGGCTCCCCGCCACGGCGCGGTGGGCGGTGATCGCCCTCGGGATATTCGTCGCCCTCAACACGCTGAACATCGGCGAGGAGATAGTCAACACCCTCTTCATAGCCGTGGTCGGGACCGTGGGCGCCATCCTGGTGATCGCCTTCGGCGTGGGAGGAATTTCCGCGGCCAAGGAGTGGTGGGCCAGGGTCCTGCCCGACCGCGACTGACCCCACCGAGGCCGTCCATGTCTAGCACGGTCGCCTCCTTGCGGCGACGCGTCCGGACCACCGCTGCCTAATGATGGTCGCCGTGCTGGCTGCCGCCGGGTCGGGGGGCACCCTGGACGAACACCAGGTGCTCGTCTTCCTGATGCAGCTGGCCCTGCTGGTGGGGGCCGCCCGCCTGCTGGGCGGAATCGCCAACAAGCTGAGACAGCCACCCGTGGTGGGCCAGATACTGGCGGGGGTGCTGATCGGCCCGAGCGTTCTGGGCAAGCTCTACCCGGGCGTCTTCGACTGGCTCTTCTCGGACTCAACCGCCGGATCGGTCGTGTACGGGGTGGCCTGGCTGGCGGTGATCATGCTGCTGGTGGTGATCGGGTACGAGACCGACCTGGGAATCATCATGCGCTTCCGCCGGGCCGCCGTCAACGTCTCGGCGGGAGGCCTGCTCGTGCCGCTGGTCGTGGTGGGGGTGGTGGCCCTGCTGACGCCATCCTCCTTCATCGGGGATTCCGGCAGGGGCCTGTACGCCGCCTTCATGGCGCTGGCCCTGTCGGTGGCGGCCCTGCCCGTTGTCGCCAAGATCCTGGCGGACCTGGGAATGCTGCGGCGCAACTTCGGCCAGGTAACCCTGGCGGTGAGCATGACCATGGACTCCGTGGGGTGGCTCATCCTCGCCGGCCTGGCCGGAATAGCCAGGGACGGCTTCCGGGCCTCCGACCTGCTCGCCTCGCTCGGGGGTCTCGTCCTGTTCCTGGTGCTGGCGGCCACCGTCGGGAGGTGGGCGCTCGACCAGGCGATGCGCCTGGCGCTACGGCGCGGGCGGAACCTGCCGGCCGCTCTCACGGTCAGCCTGGTAGCGGCCATCGGGGGCGGCGCCGTCACCCAGGCCCTGGGCCTCGAGGCCATCCTGGGAGCGTTCATCGTCGGGATCATCCTCGCCACGTTGCGCTACCAGGTCGGCGCGGTGAGGCACGTCCTGGAGACGGTCACCGACTCGTTCTTCGCTCCCGTCTTCTTCGCGTTCAGCGGGCTCCGGGTCGACATCGGTCTGCTGGCCAGCCCCAGCGCCATCATCTGGACCGTGGCGCTCATCGTGATAGCGGTGGCCGCCAAGATATCCGGCGCCTTCGTGGGCGCGCGCCGGTCGGGTCTCAGCTCCGGAGAGGGCCTGGCCCTCGGATCGGGCCTGTCGGCGCTCGGCGCGATGGGGATCGTGGTGGCGCTGGTCGGCCTGAGCCTCGGCGTCCTGAGCGACACCGGGTACACCGTGATCGTGGTGGCGGCCATCGTCACCTCGCTGGTCGCTCCGATCATGCTGAGGCTGGCGGTGCGGGGAATGGAGGCCGGCGAGGAGGAGCAGGCCCGGTTGGAGTCGGAGGCCATCCGATCACAGGCGCAGATCCTGGGATCGAGGCGGATTCTCCTTCCCACCCGTGGAGGCACCAACAGCGTGTACGCCGCCCACCAGCTGAAGGTCCTGTTCCCGGACGCCGAAGTGACCGTGCTGACGGTCGCCGACCGTCCCGCAGGCTGGCGGAAGCGGCTGCTGGGGGACGCGGTCGAGGAGGACGCCGGCCCGGGAGAGGTGATCAGGACGCTCGGGTCTGATCGGTGCCGGTTGATCCGCCGGCGGCGCGACCCGGCCGAAGCGATCCTCCGTGAGGCCGCGCTCGGCTACGACCTGGTTGTACTGGGAGCTACGGAGACCACCGACGCCGGCCGGGTCTTCTCCTCTGTGATCGACCGGGTGCTCGCCAGGCTGGAGTTGCCCGCCCTCATCTTCCGGTATCCCGGTCCCGGCCTCCAGGGCGGGCTGCCGGACCCCGGTTCCCTGACCGTGCGGACGGTGCTGCTGTCGGTGGAGTCGAACCGGGCCTCCCGCGCCGCCGAGGAGGTGGCATACTCCCTGGCCGCCCACAACGACGGGTCGGTTCTCGCGCTGCACCTGATCGCGGAGACGCGCGACGCAACCTTCTACCTCGATCCGTCGAGCAGCAGCCAGAACCACGGGGCGGGCCTGGAGTTGGTGGAGGAATCGGTGTCGTTCGGCGAGCGCCTGGGGGCGAGAGTGAACGCCGAGGTCAAACCGGTCACCCGCCCGGCCGGGGCCCTGGTCGAGGCCGCCAACACCGGGGGCCTGGACCTCCTGGTGATGGGCGCGACGAACCGGCCTCTCAGCAGGCGACCGTTCTTCGGATATGACATGTCGCACGTGATAAAGCACGTCGCTATCCCGATGGTGATGGTGGCCATCCCGGACATCGTGTCCCGGTACGGGTCCGCGGACCGTGGTAGCGAAGCCATCTGAATCCGCGCACGGCGCCGTGGCGAGGGCGGGACCGGACGCGGGTCAGGCCTCGATCCGGGGCCAGGGCCTTCCATCGGTTACTTCGTCGGCCCAGGCCGAGACGATCCGGACGAGCACGCGGGTCGCCCGGTGCATGTCCTCGGCGTCCACCCACTCGTCGGGGCCGTAGAAGTTTCCCGCCAGGGCGCCGAAGCCGACCGTGGGCGCTCCCAGGCAACGGATCGGGAAGCGGATGTCCGAGGCCACGTGGGCCGGGTAGACGCGAGGAGCTGCCCCGGTCTCGGCGCGGACGGCCCGGGCGGTGAGGCCTACCAGGGGATGGCCGGGGGGAACCTCGGCCGGGTTGGATCGCAGACCGAACAGGCTGGTCGAAGCGGTGCCGGCCTCCATGGCGACGGTGGCGAGGTGCTCGTAGACCTCGGTGAAGGTGCCGCGCCGGAACCAGACGGCGCCCTCCGCCACGGCCTGTTCCGGTAGCACGGTCGGGCCCACGCCCGCAGACAGGCGATTCACGGAACACAACAGGTCCTCCCGGTCCGCCCACCTGTCCACCGCATCGAGAACCCCCCGCAGGCGATCCAGGGCATTGATCCCCTCGCGGGGGTCCTCCGAGTTCGGGGTACGTATCTCCACCGGCGGCGGACGCCGGCCCGCGGTCTCGATACGGACGTTGAAGAACCCGCGGGTGGCGATCTTGAACTGGGCCATCCCCCAGCCGGTCTCGGCCGGATGGCAGTAGACGGCCGCCTCCACATCGCCGACCCTATCCATGGCGGGGAGGGTCCCCAGACCGCCTCCCAACTTCCCGTGGACCAGGCCGATCACTACCCGAACCCCCTCCAGGTGCGGGATCAGCGCCCGGGCCGCCGCCAGTACCGACACCACCCCGGCCTTGTCGTCGGCGGCGCCCACGCCGTGGATCCGCCCGCCGATCCCGGTAGCCCGGTACGGATCGGTACCCCATCCGTCGCCCGGGTCGGGCAGCTCGGTGTCGATGTGGGCGAACAGGAGGATGCCCGGCCCCTCGCCGCGGGACGCGACCACGCTCACCAGACCCTCCGGCTCCGCGACATCCGGCTGGGGCGGGCACCACTCGCGATGGCTCTCCAGATCGCCTACGCGAGGGGTGAGCAGGTCCACCTCCATCCCGAGCCGGTCCAGTTGCTCGGTGCATAGCTCATGGATGTCCGATGGCTCGCCGCGCACGCTCCGGCGCGCCACGAGCGAGCCGAGCAACTCCAGCTCGTAGCCGCGCAGCCGGTCGGCCGCGGCGAGTGCGGCCTCGAGGTCAACAGGCATGCGAACCATCCTACGAAGTTGCGATCCCGGGTCGGGATATCCCCCGGGCCGCGGCGCCGGCCTAGATGGTGCAACCAGGCATCGTGTAGCATGACGTCTTCACGGGCCCATAGCTCAGGTTGGTTAGAGCGCATCCCTGATAAGGATGAGGTCCCTGGTTCAAATCCAGGTGGGCCCACCGGTTTCTAGCCGTTTCACACAGGCTCTTACGTCCTGAATCCCCAGTTCATTAGCCTTTTTCGCCTGACAGGTACCCTCATCCTCGTTTTCACCCTGTTGCTGGACTTCCCGGCTGGTTTCTGGTAGTTTCAGCGTACTGTGGGACACAGAGTGGGATAGAGTACGAGCGGGATATGCCAAGATTGACAGCCGCGTTCGTGCGCGGAGTGACCAAACCGGGCAAGTATGGCGATCAGCACGGCCTAATACTTCGGGTTCAGCCATCTGGGTCGAAGCAGTGGATCTGGCGAGGAACCGTCAACGGTCGCCGACGTGACCTCGGCTTGGGTGGCTACCCGTATGTGAGCCTCGCGGAGGCCCGCGCCGAAGCGTTCGACTACCGCAAGGCCGCCCGGAAGGGCGGCGACCCCGTAGCGCTCCGATCCGACGGGGTGCCAACCTTCACGCGGGCGGCTGAGACGGTCATCGCTATGCACGCAACGAAGTGGAAGAGCCCCGGAACCGAAGAGTCATGGCGTGCGACCCTCGGGACGTATGTGCTACCCGCCATCGGATCGACGCCAGTTGACGCGGTCACATCAGCCGACGTGATGGCCTGCATCGTTCCGATCTGGACCACTAAAGCAGAGACCGCCAGGAAGACCCGCCAACGGATCAGCACGATCATGAAGTGGGCGATCGCTCAGGGCTACAGGCAGGACAACCCCGCCGGCGACGCTGTGCTTGCGGCTCTCCCAAGACAGACCGTCGGTCGGAAGCATTTTCGAGCCCTTCCGCACCGCGAGGTCTCGGCCGCGGTCGCCACGGTCCGGGCATCCCACCTGTATCCGACGGTCCGCCTGGCGTTCGAGTTTCTGGTACTCACCGCCGTCCGATCAGCGGAAACGCTGGGTGCTCGCTGGTCGGAAGTCAACCACGAGACCCGGACATGGGTCGTTCCCGCCGAACGCACAAAGCCCGGCCGCGAACATAGGGTTCCGCTCTCGCATTCCGCTATTGAAGTGCTGGCCGCGGCCCGCCGCTACTCATACGGCAGCCCGCTGGTGTTTCCCCGCGACACCGGCGGGGAGATTCCCCGGTGGATGCTCAGCAAGCTGCCCGGAAGGGTCGGCATCGACGCCACCGTCCACGGCATGAGAAGCTCGTTCCGGGACTGGTGCGGCGAAACCGGTGTCGCCCGTGAAGTCGCCGAGGCGTGCCTGGCGCATCGGGTCGGCAACGCCGCGGAACAGGCTTACGCAAGGAGTGATCTGTTGGAACGCCGCCGTGACCTTATGGAGGCCTGGGCGGAGTACGTCGGCTAGCCGGATCAGCCAGGGATGTCGTACCGCCTCCGTTGCAGCATCGCCCGCATTGCGACCGCTTAGAGGGTCCCGCCGAAGCACAGTAGATGCCATCTGGGCTGTGCTTCGGGCACAGACTGTCACGGTGCTGGCCGAAGGGGCCCGGGCACGAAGGTATTTGGTGATGTAGCCGCGGACCTGGACCGGACCATCAACTACCGAAACTGTCTTAGAGCCGACATCGGGCAGCCTTCTTGGAGCATCGGATGGGCAAAGTCCCTAGACAGCAGGTGCGAGTTCGGACCCGCTCCAGCCGGTACCTTGGGCCGAGATCGGTGACTCGTATCTTTGCCAACCTAGGGTCGGCTAGCCGCCTAGGCCGGACTAGCAGCGGTCGATCGGCAATAGGCCGCAGCCACGCCATCTGACGGCGCCGGGGGGTAACTACCCAAGACCCTCTAGGGGAGAGCAACTCGCTACGTGATGGGTCCGGTGTCAGGCGAGCCTGGTAACCCCGAGCTACTGCCTTAACTGCATCGCGGTCAAGTTGTAGATCTACTCGTCGAGTGTCCGACTCATCCGGATCGCGTTGTAGATGTGCTCCCAGCGCTCGCGGGTTTGGGGTCGCACGCCTCGGAACTCGATGCCCGCCAGCATCCGAACATCGCTGTCGGGGAGTCTCTTCGCGTCAGCGAACTCCTGCAGGCTTTCGGGGATGTCGGTGGGCTGGTTTGTGAGTAGCCGTCGGCCGAGGAGGCTGCTCATGGTGACGCCGAGTGCTGTGGCGATGGCGTAGAGGGTTTGGGCTGATGGTCTCTTGTCGGGGACGTTCTCGAGGCTCCAGAGGTATCCCTTGCTCACTCCTGCGGACATGGATAGTTGGCTGAGACTGAGGCCAGCGTCGCTTCGATACCTGCGGATTCGATCTCCGATTGACCCGTCAGTTTCGTTGGTCATGGTTGGTGGAGGCTGTGTGCTGCGATCATCGGTCTCCTTTCTTAGGTGCGACGGCGGTAGAGGGCAAGGACGCGTTTCCGTCCGTTGTAGGGCAGCAACCGTGCCGAGACTTCGACACCTGGAACGGGGTTTCGCGAGATTTCGTCGAGGGTCGTGTGTTCATGTACCAGCTCCCCTTGCATGGCACGCCCGAGGGGTGACTCGATGCTGACTGACTTGTGGGGGAGAATGAATGGCCAGTCCCCCTGGTGTCGGGCGGTACGAACACGTAGTCTGGGCTCGGCGCGGGGGTTGCCACGCTGGCTTGGCTTTATGTTCTCTTCGAGGACAACGAACATGGTCGAGTAGGGCGCGAGGTCCACGATTCGGTGTCCGCTCGCTTCGAGGCTGGCCTCGTAGGTCTGTGCCACGTACCTCAAGGTGCCAATCCCGAAGTCGGCGCTAGCTAGGTCGGCTTTCAGGTACTCCTGGGGTAGGAGAAGTGAGCTAGCACCCTGATCGCACATGGCTTCGAGGCCATTGTGTTGCCCTGGAATGGCCGACGGCGCGCATCGGTAGCGCGGCTTCAGCTCAAAGCCCCGAAAGAAGGTGTGCACACACTCGTGAAAGATAGTGAATCGCTGTCGCGTCTCTGCATCGGAGGCTCTCACCTTGATCGTGATATTCCGACCCTCGCAGATAAGACACCCCGCGACATCGAGATCAGTCTCTTCGATTCGTGACACATCAAGGTAGGAGGCCACGACTGCAGGATCAATAGGGGGAGTCAGCGCCAAATCCTCGATGACGGAGTCCGCGGCGGCGACAACGTCCGCCGGCCCGGGCTGGCGGAGCCGCTGAAACTCCAGGAGGGAAAGCTGCTTCACGTTCCCGTTCGACAATAGCGCGTTCTCGGTCAGGAACTGGTATTGTACTCCGATAGAGAACAGGAAGGTCCCGTTCGGGAACGGAGTAGAGATGAGTTCGCGGAACGAACGACACGTAACACCACACCCAGCGGGGGGCTGGCAGGTAACCCGTCCGGGCGCCGCCCGGGCAATTGCGCGCACCGAAACGCAAACGGAAGGGATCGACCGAGCCAGGGAATTACTCCGCAACGACGGCGGCGGCGAGTTGGTGATCCATCGGCCCGATGGCCGGATACGTGACTCGGACACGATCTGGCCGGGCAATGATCCGTTCCCGCCGGCCGACACCCGGTAATAGCTTCCATGAGTGTGCCAGAGCTCACCTCTGCTGGACCGCCGGATCCCTGCGTCCCGGTCCTACAGGTCCTCGCTCTCGACGGCGGCGGACTACGTGGGATCTTCACAGCGGCAACACTGGCCGCTTGGGAGGAAGACTTCGACACCCCGATCGCGGATCACTTCGATCTGATTGTCGGGACCTCGACCGGCGGTGTCATTGCGCTCGCGCTCGGGATTGGCATTTCCCCATCAGATATCCTGTCGATCTACGTCGATCACGGCGACCACATCTTCCCTCCAGCACGGCGAACACGCCGCGGATTGTTGCGTCGGCTTCGCCGAGCGAGATACAGCGCCAACAAGTTGCGCGCAGTGCTGAAGGACTCTTTCGGTGATCGGACTCTCGGAGACTCGGAAGTGCGACTCGCGATTCCGAGCTACGATCTAGCCGCTGATCACGTCCATCTATTCCGTACCCCGCACCACCCAGATCTCCGACGCGACTGGCGAGTGCCGGTCGTCGACGTCGCGTTAGCTACCACCGCTGCCCCAACCTTTCTCCCCGCCCACCGGATGGAGGCGCACCGTCTGATCGACGGTGGTGTATGGGCTAACAACCCGGCGCTAGTCGGCGTGGCGGAATGCTTCGATCGCCTCGGTGGAGAACGCGGCCACATTCGCATCCTCAGCGTAGGCACCAGTAGCGAGATCCGCGACCGGCGACCCTCCCTCGACAATGGCGGCCTGCTCACATGGCGCTCCGACAGTCTCAATGTGATGCTGCGAGGACAGTGCCTCGCGGCGACTAACCACGCTCGACTCATTCTCGGGCGACACAACTTGCTGCGGGTGGACGTGTCGACCCCCGTGGGCCTTCACACGCTCGACCTGGTGACCCCACGGGACCTGATCGGACGCGCCCGCGCCGAAAGCCGCACCCGGTCGCCGGCGCTGGCAGATTTCCTCACGCACTCCCCCTCCCCGTACAAGCCTTACTATCGGAAGGAACACCACGATGGCCAATAACAACCTCCGGTTGATCTCACAACTGCTCGGCTCGTCGGTCGAGGCGCTCGACATCTCGGCCGAGCAGTACGAACTCGCGGTTCGTCGATACAAAGACCTCGGCTCGTGGCTCGTAGCCCAAGGCATCGGTGATCCAGACGTGTACCCACAGGGATCCTTCCGGCTGGGAACGGTCGTGCGACCAACCATCGACAGCGACTTCGACATCGACCTGGTCTTCCTCCGATACGTCGCCAAGGAGTCAATCACCCAGAACGAACTCCGCGCCCAGGTGGGGAAGCTGCTCCGGTCCTACATGCGAACTCGCGGAGACGAGAACGGGAATCCAGGCCTCGAGGAGAAAGGCCGCTGCTGGACACTTGTCTACGCCGACGATGAGTTCCACATGGACGTGCTACCGGTCATACCCGATCCTGACGGTGACGACACTGCCATCCTGCTCTCCGATCGTGACCTGCGCCAGTGGCAACACAGCAACCCCATCGGATACGCCGACTGGTTCTGGAGATCCATGGGAGACGCCGTTGAGATCGGTAGAGTCCAACTGGCGGCCACCCTCAGCCGAGACGTCGAAGACGTACCCCGCTGGCTGGTCCGGACCCCACTGCAGCGTGTGGTCCAACTCCTCAAGCTGCACAGAGACACGTTCTTCCACGACCAGCCTCGCAACAAGCCGGCTTCCATTCTCATCACGACTCTGGCGACTCACGCGTACGGCGGCGAGACCGACCTCTACGAGGCGTACCGAAAGATCGCGCACAATCTCCACTCCCACATCGAATGGCGCAACCCCGAGTTCTGGGTTCCGAACCCGGCACACGAGGACGAGAACTTTGCAGACAAATGGAACACGAACCCGGCCCTCAAAGCGCACTTTGACCGGTGGACCCAAGCTCTGATCGCTGATGCCGACCGGTGGATCGTCGGTGCTGGCGTTGATGAAGCGGTACGGTCACTCAGCACCTCCCTAGGAAATGCACCGGTGGAAGCAGGAGCGAAGCGCGTGGCGACCAGGCTCTCCTCCGCGACAGCAGCCGGTGCCCTCGCCGTCACCCAGTCAGGGAAGTTGACACACGGGCGGGGCACCAAAATACCCCGCCACGACTTCTATGGCCAGTAAACGCCTCCCCCAACTCTTCCAAGAGATCAACCTGCTGCGAAGCCACTATCCCCACGGCACCACGAAGCTGAAGGCGGGGACACTACGATGGACTGGAGACCTCCAGCCGACCGAGATCAGCAACCCATACCTCGTGGTTGTGCGATACGCGCCACCGAAGCCTCCCCACATCACAGTACGCCGTCCCGGGTTGGTTGTCGATGCCAACGGCCACCTTCCCCACACTTTCTCTGACGGCAGCCTCTGCCTCTACAAACCCGGCCAGTGGACCCATGGCGATCGAATCGCCACCACCATCCTCCCATGGACAAGTGAGTGGCTGCTTCACTACGAATTCTGGCGCGCGACCGGAGAATGGTACGGGAGCGGCGGCAATCACACCGGTCCGGTCGACCAACCGACCAAGCGGCCCAACGACCACCCACGGGGTCGGGGTAACGCGCGCGCCCGACGTCGGACCGAGGCGAGATTCTCCTGCTAACTGCGATCAACTGACGGGCTCAGCAGGTTCGCTTCAAGCGGGCCAGCAGGCTATCTAGGCTTGCTACCGTAGGGACCATTGCGCTACCAGTTTTGGAGCCTTCGACGCCATGCTCGGGCAGGTGCGCGACTGGGTGAGGGTTCGGCGACAGTCACTCAGAGGCCAGGAACTGTTCGACGGGCGTTGCCGCGCAGGCCGGCGCCGGGAGCACCGCCATCTTTCGGCTTTCCCGACCATCCCTAAAGGTAAGGTGTCGTACGACCCACCCGATCTGATGGCGACTCCGCTTCTAGACTCCCGACGGAACAGTCCGCAATGGTCCTTCCGGTTCGTACCTCCGTCTATGGCGGAACGTCCCGAACCCTGATCCTTCAGGTTCGGTTAGTTCTGGTCGAGTGGTCGGAGTTTCGAACGGAGGGCGTGCTCGAACGCGTGCCGGGTCATGGGGTCTGCAGCCAAGAGCCGGTCCTCGGATTCTTCCAGGGTGAGCATTTCCCAGTGGTGGCGGCGCAAGGTGAGCTCTCCCGCTGGGTTGGACTCGAGCCGGGTTACCAGCCATATGATGTCGCCTTCGTTGAGATCCTGGCTGGGGGCATCGCTGGGGCCGCCAATGGTGGAAAAGAATGGTTTGTCGACGGCTACCGCCAGTTTTGCTCCCCATCGGCGCAGTGTCGGTACCTCGATGGACAGCTGAGGCATGAGACGTTTAGCGCTTGACGACCGCCAGTCCGGGCGGCGTACCCGCAGCGGGAACGGTGGTCTTTCGTCCGTTGCCCGCTGAAGGGCAGCGAACTCTTCGGGCATCCCTCGACCGGAGAAGTAGACCGCTTGGATCTCCAGCCCATGCCACCGCAGGCCGGTCACGGCGTCGTGGCCGACCACCAGGTCAATCTTGCCCGCCGGCTTTCCGTCCTTCTTGACCATGAAGGGGATCTCTCGCGCTACGAGAATCTCGGTCGCGGGGAATCCTGCGATCTCGGCCAACCACCTTATGGCCAGAGCGGATTGCTCAAAACGCTTCGGACACGTAATGACCGGTTCACCAACCGGCGCACCTACGTACCCTTCGTCGTTTGTGTACCGCTGTATCGAGCATACACCCCCTTTTTTTGAGCAGTTCGGTGCTCCCTTCTGAAATGGGCACACCGGGGTCTCGCTGCGCATTCGCAGCTGGGCGTGGTGGGCGAACTCTGCCCTCTGTTCGGGGTCAAGCGACAGGAACGGACGGCCGTACCATTCCGCTATGCCGTAGCGTTCACCGGATCGGGGCATCTGCCCTCAACTGAAGAGGCGCCGGCGGCTGATGACCAACTCCGGCAGCCTTGAATGGTGGGTGTTCTTCATCATGACCTCCGCCGCGTGGAAGCCGAACTCACCGATCAACTCCACGATCTCCGGCGCCTTGTCGTAGGTCATCAGAAAGTCGACACTCGACCCTGCGAGGGTCTTAAAAAGTGCCCGATGGTCGATGACGTGGTGCGTGTACAGACGTTTGCCAGCGCTCTTGCCGCCGGCGGTATAGGGCGGATCGACGAACGCCACCGTACCCGGCAAGTCGGCCACCGCCTCAAGCACCGCCATCCCATCCCCCTCGCAGAACGCAATCCGGTCGGATTGGTCTTCGATATCTGCCAACCGCCTTATCAGCGTCTGGGCGTACCACCGTGAAGCCACACCCTTGTTGTTCTCCCCAACCCGAGACAACGATGCTCCTGCGGCGAGGATCCCGCCCCGCCGCGTGCGGTTAAGGACAAGGGTACGGAAGCCATGAGCCAAGAGATCCCGAGGCGCTTCCGAAGCCAACGCATACACATTGGTCCGGGTCGGCTCGAAATCCTCCACCAACCCCCTCAAATCCTCTCCGTGTCGGAGAACACAATGCCAGAAGGCCGCAACGTCGTGATCGAGCTCCACCATCAGGCACCGTTCCACCAGACGCTCAAACGCCGCGGTAAGCGACACCGTAGCACCCCCGCAGAATGGCTCCACAAGCAGATTCGGGCGAGGCTGCATCGGCTCAAGCCACGCCCGAACATGAGGAATCAACCATGTCTTGCCGCCTGGATACCGCAACGGGGACCGCTGAGGCACAGTCGCCACATTCACAGCGGGGATCGAAGAAACCGGAAACACCCAGACCCCCTCTCAAAGTCGCTATCTGACAACTATCGTAACCAGCGCCGCAGACACGGCGGGGAAATCCCCGCTAAATCGGGCCACCTGGCCCTGATACCGCGAAGGCCCCGAAAGCGGCGGACATGCTTGAAGCACATCTTGCGATAGGTGCCATGGGGCTCTAGGAGGCTCAGCCGGCCGTGTCCTCGCATAGGCACCGGCGTATCCAACGGAAGAGCGCGAACGCCCTGGTCAGAGGGATACGCGACCGCGATCCGCGGCCGGATGCGGTGGGATACGCGACCGCGATGCGCGGCCGGATGCGGTGGATACGCGACCGGGCGCTCTTTTGCGGCCGATACCACCGTCTCAGCGGGCATCGGTGGAACGTAGTCGCCATCTGCCGGGTGCCGCCAGTTTCTGAGGATACGGATCAGGCATTGGGGGCGGGGGACGTGGACCAGGTGGGCCTTTAGCGTCAGCACGGCATGGCCGAGATCTTCGGCGGGCGCTTAGTACACGGCTCCCATGCGGTGTGACGCTGGCTCGGAGCTGATAAGCCTGTGCCATGAACAGGCGCGTTGCCTTCAGAAAGCCGCTGGTGGGACATATGTCCTCCACCCCAGGGGGACATATGTCCTCATTTTAATGAAAACTTGGCTTCGCCTTTCAACCACAGTTGACGCCCCTCGCGGGACATATGTCCCCTCCCACCCGGACATACGTCCCCACCCTTAGTTCGGTCATCTTGGCATCCACCCCACCGCAGCTAGCTTCCCGCTCCCCGACCGGCCGATTACCGCACCGCCTTCGCTGTTCTCCCTTGCCAGTGCTACTACCCGCTTCCTCCCTTACTAGACGCTGACAAAACCCCTGGTAGAGGCGTCTTGAGCGCCTCCAGGATCTGCACCCTTCCCCGGCCAACCCGGCGTGCCTACCGTCTGTTGGCCACTCCGCCTCGGTCGGTGGCCGCGGTGCTACCCCCAAAAGGGCCTCTGCGGGGACGTGTGTCCCCCTTGGGTGGCGTGCGACGAAGAACAGATCTCCCCGACAGCACCGGGGGCCGGCTGCCGGCCCCCGGTGCCGCCGACCCCCAACGTTGCTGCGAGCACCCTCGACCCCTGTTCGGGCGCTGGTAAAAGCCCAGGTCAGGGGGATGCGCGACCGGATGCGCGACCGTTGGGGTGTGGATGCGCGACCGCTCGGGGGTGGATACGCGACCGGTTGCGGTTGAGCGCGACCCCTTGGGGGGTGGATCCGCGACCGGGTTCCGGATCGCCTTGGGTATGTTCGATGACAACCAAACGCCCGCGACGATCCCATCGGATAGGAGACCACAGACTGAAGGGCTGGCACAAGAGCCCGGGCGTTGCGCAAGAGAAGGGAATGCGGATGAGAAACCAAACCCACCGCAGCAGGAAGCCGAGTTCCAGGCGTCGACGCTCGGTGTCGCCTCCTGGGAGTGGGCGGGTGGTGAGACTGCCCGAAGTGCTGGAGATCACCGGGTTGAGCAGGACCACGATTTGGCGTCGGGAGCGGGACGGGTCGTTCCCTCCGCCGATCCGTATCGGCGGTGAACGCACCCGGGCGGTGGGTTGGCGGGAACAGGACATTTGCGACTGGATCGATGGTCTGTCCCCCGCAGCGTGACTACCCACCCGGCGCCGACGCTCAGACTGGGTCGCTCCGACAGCGGGGCCATCTCGCCGGAATCCATCAGAAGTCGGCCCGCAACCAGCACACATTCCGCCACGGCCATGACTCCCGACGCGCGGAGCTAGGGGGCTAGCGCCTGGTCCGCCACGCCGAGGGCATCCTCGTCGGAGGCCAGAGCTATCGACTCTGAGGCGAACACAAGGAGGTCACCGACTAGACCGCGCAGGTTGTGAGCGACCACAACCGCGCGACTTTCGCCCGGCGTTGACACACTTGGCTGTATGGACCTTGGTGGTCCAAGCGGGAGTCAGACAGATCACTACGTCCACCGTGGTCCGTGCTGTCCCGATCGATCTGACCGCAATAGCGGCAACAACCGTCATCTCGGCATGGCAGCCACGTTCGACCCCTCCGGCAGGTCCACTCCGCGGCCGTTGTGCCGCGTCTGTTGGATGACCTGACGCTCCGGTGGAAACACGTGCTCTACCGCGGTCAGTCCCTCCGCTGGAGGGGACTCAGAGGCGAGTTAGGCAGGTCATCTGTCCCAGACAGCCAGCGCCCTAGTCGTCCCTGCCCTGGCGCTCGCCCCTTGGGGCCAAGGAAATGAACCCGCCCATGAAGGAGGCGCTGTGACCATTATGCTTGGGGGTCTCTCGCTGCGGAGGCTGAGCAGGTAGAGGGGCTGAATTGGAACCAGGAGTTATCAAATGAGCGAGCCTGTGCCCGAAGGAGGTCAACACAGAGTCAAAGCGGATAGGCTTCGGGAACTGTCGGATGCGGAGTTTGTCGAGCTACTGAGGGAGACCCACGGGGACCGTGGATGGACCATTGCGCAGCTAATCGAGTTGGAGAGACGTGGAACTCACCTTGTTGAAGGGGATCCCTTCTTGTTCCAAGCCTTTGAGGAACAAACGCGTAAGGTCAGGGATGCCCTCGGCACGCTTGCGGCGGGTGCCTTCTCCGGGCTTGAGGAACAACAGCGAGCGGTCGGGGATGTCCTTTCCGGGTTTACAGAACAGTGGAGCTCGATCAGGGAGCGGATGGCGGATCTGGCCCCTGTGTTCCCAAAGACACAATTCCCCCTCGTGTCACCACCACCGTCGGAGCTAGATCCTTTACTGCCAGAGTTCGAGAGTTTGCCACGGCTGCCGCCCCCACCCTCGCTGGAGATGCAGGTAGCGCAGATCGAGGTATTGAGCGAGATCCGCCAGGAGATCCAGAATGCCCGCAAGCGTGACTGGGTCGACTGGCTGAACGTGGGCCTGGTAGCAGTCGCCGCTCTAGTGATGGCGATCAGTGAGATTCCCCGGAGTTGATCGTCGAAGTTCCCCACCCC
>JAPPHZ010000006.1 GCA_028820935.1 bacterium
ACGGGACGCCGATGGCCGCCAGAGCACCCGGTTGTTTCGCAGACAGACCACTAGCCGGGCCATGTTAGATTGCCGTCGAACCGTCCGAGGGGCATACGAATGCCGGCTGTCCATATCGATCACGTCGCGATGTGCGTGCGCGATCTGGAAACGGCGATCGCCGATTGGCACGACATTCTCGAAGTTCTCTCGCCGGAGCACACACTGCAGCTGACCCGAGGTGAAGGCACGGCCGATGGCGTTCACATGGTCTGGGCGACTTTCCAGAACCCCGATCCCCTCGGCGTCAGCATCCAGTTGTGGGCACCGGGAACGCCGGGAACCTGGGTCGACAAACTGCTCGACCGCCGCGGCGAGTTCGTCCACCACATCGCATTTCTCTCCGACGACTTCGGTCACACGGTCGAGCAATGCCGTCAAGCCGGGCTACCGGTTCTGCTCGACGAGAACAGCGGTCCCCCCAACATCCCATGGCTGAAGTGGAACTTCATCGGAGAGGACAAGGCGCACGGGGTGCTGATCGAACTCGCTACCCGGTACCAGGCCGTGGGCGATCGCTGGTACCCCCACCCCGGCAACGCCGAGAACGACCATCTCGCTGCGGAGCTTCGCCAGCGTTGGGGCGAAGCACCCTTCGGCGAGGATTGAACCGGGCCCCACGGCCCAATCCAGGCCTGATCTCGGCCTTACACGACGCGCGAGTCACCGGCGCCCCCGACTCATCGCATCGGCGCCTCACATCCTGCTGCTCTCGAGGGTCACGAAGCCGGCGCCTAGTGGTCTGTCTGTGGAATGGCGGTGTGGTATGGCCGCCAGAGCACCCGGTTGTTCCGCAGAATCTGAGGTCGAGTTGGTCCCCTTGGGGAGGGGCAGCGCGCTTTTGCCCGCGTTCCAGGCTCGTGAGATCGACGCGTTCTTCTGGATTCCCCCCGAGACGCAGATAGCAGCGTTGGAACCGGGCGCGGTGACGATCGATTTCCGGGTTCTGTCCGAGCTCGAAGCTGTCAACTGGGCGAGCTACTTCACGACCGACAGCTACATCCTGGAGCACCCCGACACCGTACAGGCGTTCCTGCGTGCGGTCCTCAACGCCAGAGAATGGGCCTTAGCGAACGAAGACGACGCCCGCGCTATCGCCCGGGCACGGTTCCCCGACCTCGAACAGGCGGCGTTCGACGCGTCGTTCCAGATCGACTACGACTCGCTCAAACCGTCGATCCTCTTCAGCGAGGACGGCTTCGAAAAAGGCAGATACATCCTCAACATCGGCAAACCCGAAGAAGAACACAACACAACCCTGATGACCGCGGTCGTCACCAACGAACTGGTCACCCAAGCCGCCACAGACCTAGGCCTAGACATCAAATGACATGCCCCTAGGCCCCAAACCGGGACAACGATGGGAGCCGACACCCAACATCGGCTCCCACCACCACCCACAACAACCAACCAACCCAACCCACCCACACAACCCACCCACGCCGCCGTGAGGTGTCCATGATCAACATAACGGGCGTGTCCAAGTCCTTCGAGAAGGACGGCGAGAAGATCGACGCGGTCAAGGACTTCTCGCTCACGATCAACGACGGTGAGTTCGTAGCACTCATCGGTCCGAGCGGGTGTGGCAAGTCGACCGTCCTCAACATGATCGCGGGATTGCTCGCACCTGAAGAGGGCGTCGTGGAGTACAACGGCGAACGGGTCACGGCCATCAACACCTCCGTCGGCTACATGACCCAGAAAGACTCGCTCCTCCCGTGGCGCACGACGGAGGGCAACATCTCGGCGCCGCTCGACATCCGGCGCGTCCCGAAGTCCGAGCGCGCCGCCCTGGTGTCGCAGGCCATCGAGAAGGTCAGGCTCGGAGGTTTCGAGCGTCATCACCCGGACGAGCTCTCAGGCGGTATGCGCAAACGGGTACTCCTCGCGAGGACGCTGATCTACGAGCCCGACACGCTGCTGATGGATGAGCCGTTCGCGGCCCTGGACGCGCTGCTCAAACTCGTGATGCAAGAAGAACTGCTCCGAATCTGGAGTGAGGCGCGAGCCACCGTGGTCTATGTGACCCATGATCTGACCGAGGCGATCAGCATCGCCGACCGTATCGTGGTGTTCAGCAAACGCCCCGGCCGGATAGTGCTCGACCTGCCGGTCGAACTCGAGCGTCCCCGCGACTTCGACACCATTCGAAGCTCACCCGAATTCCTGAAACTGTACAACAGGATTTGGGCGACACTACGCCATGAGGTCGTCAGCCAGGAAGAAGCCAGCGGTGAAGGTCGCTGATACACATCCGACTGGAGCCGCAGGTGTCGAGTAGGTCGAGGACCGCATTCGCGCGTTTCCTGATCGTCGTCGGCCTCGTCGTCGCCTGGGACCTCGCCAGCCGTTGGTTCATCGATCCGTTCCACATCAGCCGGCCCTCTGACGTTGCCGAGAAACTGTGGGCTTGGGTGTCGACCGGCGAGATCGTCGAGCATGTCCTCACCACGATGTCCGAGCTTGCATATGGCCTGGTCATCGGGGTCGTTCTGGGAGTGCTCGTCGCCTTGATACTGGGCTCCAGCCCGACCCTCGCTGCGGTGTTCCGTCCGTTCGTGACGGTGGCTTACAGCTTCCCCCAGTTGGCGCTGACCCCCCTCTATATCCTGTGGTTCGGGGTGTTTCTCATGCCCAAGGTCGTATTGATTGCCGTGGTTGTCTTCTTCCTCATGTTCTTCAATACGTTCGAGGGTGTGAAGAACGTCGAAGGCGATCTCATCGCAGCCATGCGCGTCATGGGGGCGAAGCGCCTGGACGTGTTCCGCATCGTGGTCCTACCGGCCAGCGCCGTCTTCTTGATCACGGGGCTGCGCCACGCTGTGCCGTTCGCGCTGCGCGCGGCCGTGTTTGCCGAGTTCCTTGCCTCGGTGAGAGGGTTGGGCTTCCTCGCACTCACATCTGCGCGCTCCTACAGCAGCGCAGGCCTCTTTGCCGCACTCATGGTGCTGCTCGTCGTCGGTGTGGGGCTCAACGCTCTCGTGAGCTGGTTGGAGCGTGTCGTGCTGCCCTGGCGTTCCGCCGGCGTCGACGTAGCTGCGGCGATGCAGCGATGATCGAGCGGGCCCCCATGTGGCGGATCCGTCTCTACCAGCTGATAGTGCTGGGCGTGTTCCTCGGCGGCTGGGAGTGGGTGTCAGATCGGCACATTCGAACCCTCTGGATCAGCAAGCCTTCGTTGATCGCGGAACGGACCATTGAGTGGTTCTCGAGCGGGTTCATCTACTCGCACATCCTCGCAACTCTCCAGATCGCCGGGCTCGGCCTTCTCATCGGAACGGCCATCGGCGTCGTGTTCGGCATCGTGCTCGGCCTTCAGCGATCGCTGTCACATCTGCTCGATCCCATCCTGGGCGGAGCGTACACGATGCCCCGGATCGCCTTCCTCCCGGTGTTGCTCTTCTGGTTCGGATTCGGGTTCAGGCCGCTGGTGGCACTCGTCGTCCTGATGACCTTCTTCGTACTCTTCTACAACGCGAGGGCAGGTGTCGAAAGCGTCGACGGCGATCTGGTAGCAAGCATGCGCGTCATGGGGGCGACGCGCCTCCAGGTGATCCGGATGGTGATACTGCCGTCCATCGTTCCTTTCATCCTGGCGGCGATGATGATTGCGGCACCGTATGCGCTGGTCGGCGCGATCGTTGGCGAGATCTTCATCGGTAGCAAGGGACTCGGGTTCCTGATCGTCTCATCGACAGGGGGCCTCGACCTCACCGGCACGTTCACGGCGTGCCTCGTGGTCACCGTCATCTCGCTGATCGCGACCCTTGTCATCGCCCGACACGGTCCCCGGTTGCTCGGACGGAGCCCGGAAACCATCGGTGGTGGTGCCGCCGCAGCCTTTTGAGCAGCCGCCGCGAACGAATCGGCTCGGTACGAGTCCTCCTCCCGGCGCTTGCGGTAACAATGGTCATGACCTTCCCGCCCTTTCTCGCCGGCGCGCTCGCGTTTGCGATCCTCCCCGAGCTCGGATTCGACACCGGCTCCCTCGGGATCGCCTTGGGCGGATTCTTCGGCATGTCGGCCATCAGCTCGGTCACCATCGGCGGGCTTGCCGACCGGATTGGCTGGCCGGCCGCAATGCGGGTGTCATCGGCTATGAGCGCAGTGACGATGTTCGGAATAGCAGCGCTGGCCCACTCCTGGCTCTCCTTCGCAGCGCTCCTCTCGCTCGGAGGCCTCACGATGGCGATTGGCCAGCCTGCGGTGAACCTGGCCCTCGCCAGAGAAGTGCCGGCCAGCCGTCAGGGGTTCGTCTTCGGCATCAAACATTCGGCGATACCGGCTGCGGCCATGCTGAGCGGCCTTGCAGTGCCGCTGTTCGCTGTCAACGGCGATTGGCGCGGGGTGTTCGTCGGTGCGGGCGTGATCGCAGGCGCCGTAGCCCTGGCGGTGCCCAGATCGCAGGGCGCCTCCGCCGACGTGGCCTCGCGGCGCTCATCCGGAAAGGTGGAACTGGAGATGCGGCCGCTCGTGTTCATGGCGGTGGGTGCATTTCTAGCGGCATCGGTGGCGTCGGCCCTCAGCGCTTTCCTGGTGATTTCCGTCGTCGACTCGGGCGTCAGCCCCGGAGCAGGTGGTTTGATCCTCGCCGCGGCAAGCGTCACGGGGCTGATAGTCCGCCTCCTGGCCGGTTGGTGGGCCGACGCTCGCCAGGCCGGCGGGCTCGGAGGGGTCGCATTGCTCCTTGTGGTCGGTTCCGCAGGTCTTGGAGCGCTGACCGGCACCGGGGCAGGACTGCTCACGCTTGCGGCGATGCTCGCCTTCGGGGCGGGATGGGGCTGGAACGGCCTGTTCAACTTCAGCGTCGTGAAACACTTCCCGCGGGCCCCGGCGCGAGCCACGAGCGTTGCGCTCACGGGTACGTACATCGGCGCTTCCCTCGGCCCGATCGTGATGGGTCAGGTCATCGAGATCTACTCCTTCCAGGCCGCCTGGTTGGCCGCCGCTGCGATGTCGAGCATCTCAGCGGTCGCCATGCTGGCGGCCCGATGGCAGTTGACCGGCATGAGCAAGGGGGGTGCTGCGGCGATCGAAGGCGGTCCGGATGGGTCCCGCGCCGGAGGCTGACCGGCATCCTGCCAACCGCAACCGTCTGACCGTGGCTCGCTCGAACCCGGGGCCCCATGCGCCGGTCGTTGACCGCTTGGCCAGCGGTTGGTAGGTTCGCGTGGCCACGCCCGGCTGGGGCCGCACGTGGCGTTCTAGCGCCCAGTGCTTGGGGGGCAGGTGTCGAAGATTCGCTCCATGCGAGAGGCTGTGTCGCTCGTCTCCGATGGCGCGACGATCGGAATCGGTGGCCTTTCGATGAACAGCGCTCCCATGGGCTTCGTGCGCGAGCTCGTTCGGAGCGATGTCCGGGACTTGACCGTGGTGTCGATTGTCGGGTCGATGGCGGTCGACTGGCTCGTAGCTTCGGGCAAGGTGAGCAAGGTGGTCACCGGACTCGTCAGCTTCGAAGGCCTCGGTCTGGCTCCGAATTTCCGCAGAGCGGCCGAGGTAGGTGACATCGAGGTCGAGGAGTACTCGGAGCATCTTCTGATCTGCCGACTCCAGGCTGCCGCGCACCGCCTCCCCTTTGTTCCGACCAGGGCCGGGATCGGTACCGATGTGCTCGCCCTGCACCCTGACACGACGCGCCTGGAGACCGATCGGGTGACAGGAGAGGTCTACGTAGCGTGTACGCCGTTGCCGATTGACGTCGCCGTCGTTCATGCCCATGCCGCGGACGCCGACGGAAACACTCGTGTCGACCCGAAGCTCATCTGGATGGACTCCGACCTCGTGAGGGCAGCCGCCGCGACTGTCGTAACCGTCGAGGCGGTCGCACCGCGCAGCTCGTTCACGGATGCCCCGGAGCGCACTACCTACCCGCGCTTCGTGATCGACGCCGTGGTTCACGCACCTTGGGGCGCCTACCCGACATCGAACTACCCCTCCTATACCCACCATGAAGACTTCATTCGGGAATACCTGAGTGCTTCGCGCGACCGCGACCGTTTCGCACGGTTCTGGGCCGACCGGATCACCGCTCCCGACGACCAGGCGGGCTTTCTCGAGGCCAACGGTGGCGCAGCGACGATCCTCTCAATCATGAGAAGGGCCACGTGAGTCGCGAAGTACCTGGAGCAGACTGCACGGTCGACGAGCTGATGGTCGTCACACTTGCTCGCGAGTTCACGAACGACACGCGCGCCTTCAACGGCGCCGCGAGCTTCATACCGGTCTGCGCATACCGGCTGGCGCGCAAGACACACGCACCCGGCCTCGTGTGGGCTGCTAGCTCGATCGCGATCGACGCCGATCCGCCCGCTATCCCGGAGTCCACCCTGTCGGACGCGCTCTGGGACGGGGCCACGATGCTATCCAACTCTCCGTTCGACTTCTGGACCTACGCCCAGGGAGCTCGGTACAACACATTCGCGTTCCGCGGGGCGCAGATCGACAGGTTGGGCAACGTCAACAACACGGTCATCGGCTCCTACGACAACCCCAAGGTCCGGCTCCCCGGGGGAGGCGGGATGGCGGACCTCGGCGGCATGATCCCCAACGTGTACCTCTGGACCACGACGCACAATCCCCGCACGCTGGTCGAGAAGGTCGACTTCCGCAGCGGGCTCGGTTGGGGTGATGGCGGCGACCACCGTCGCCGGCTCGGCTTCAGTGGAGGTCCGCAGCTGTGCGTAACGGACCTGTGTGTGATGGACTTCCACCCTGACACCAAGGCGATGCGCCTCCGCTCGGTGCATCCCGGCGTCACCATCGGTGACATTCAAAGCGCAACGGGGTTCGAGGTGGCGATGCCCCGCGGCACGGTTGGCGAGACCGACCTGCCGACTCCAGCCGAGTTGAGCATCCTGCGCGACGTCGTCGACCCAACAGGCAGCCGGCTCCGCGAGTTCGCCTGAAGGGAGCGGGCGACAGGTGATTCGGGAAAAACGTTCGCTGGCGTCACGTTTCTACCAACGGTTGTCATGTAGGATGGTGTCGAGTGAACGGCAGGAGGTAATCGGCAGTGGTGAGCACAGAGTCGTTCATCGAGGCGAGCGTGAACCGGGTCAAGGCCGAAGCGGATACGGAGACGGCTAAGGCATTGCTGACACTCCAGGAGTCGGCCAAGAAGGACCTTCTGTGGACTCTCGGGTTCATCGTGGGCGTCGTCGGGATAGCTACCGCTGTCATCCTCGCGGTGCTGGCTTGAAGGGAAGATCACATTGGCGTCGAAGCTGTTCATCAAGAGGCCGACGCCGGCCGGCTGAGCCTATCCGTCACTTGGATATAATTCCCCTACCAAACGTTTGGTAGATACAAGGCGATCGGGGCGCGGGTTGAGGTCAGAGGCGTTGGCCGGTTCCATCCTGTCGGACGAGGAACGCGACGCCAAGGTGCGCCGCCAGATCGCGTACTGCCTCAAGAGCTCGTTCTACCGGAACTGCTTCGAGGCCGCAGGCGTGGATCCTGCGACGATCCGGGGCGTCGACGACCTTGCGCTGTTGCCCTTGTTCGTGACACCGGATATCCACCGGCAATCCCAGGAGAAGTCCCTCGAGGCACACGGACACCCCTTCTCTGAATTCCTCTGCGCCGACCCGGAAGAGATCGTGGCGCTGAGCTCCACCTCGGGGACGACGGGTTCTCCCACGTTCTATCCCTTCACCAGGCGCGATGTTGAGATAACCGACTTGCTCTGGCAGAGAGCACTGGGCTTCGTCGGGGTTCGACCCGGCGATCGGGTCCTTCTGGGGTTCGGCCTTTCGATGTACCTGGCCGGCCTCCCGCTGGTGCGAGCGCTGGAGCGGATGGGCGCGCTGCCGATCGCGATCGGTGCCGAGGCCGGCGCCGAGCGACTGTTGACGCTTCTGACGCTGACCCGCCCCAGGGTGCTCGCCTGCACCCCGAGCTACGCCGAGCACCTGATGGAGCGCGTGCCGGAAGTGCTGGGAATGGAGGCTCCCGATCTGGGGATCGAGTTGATCGTTTGCGCAGGGGAGCCGGGAGCGGGCCTGCCTGAGGTTCGGTCGAGGTTGGAGAGCGGTTGGGGCGGGAGAGTCTTCGACCTTCTCGGCGGAACCCATGGAATCATGATGGCTTCGGCCCCAACCGACGAGTACCACGGCATGTACGTATTGGGAGATGACTTCTCGGTCTCGACGCAATTGGTCGATCCGGCCACCCGGGAGCCCGTCGAAGAAGCCGACGGCGCAGTCGGCGAGCGGGTCAAGACGTCCCTCGAGTGGGGAGGTGCCCCTCCTCTGAGGTACTCGGTGGGAGATGTGTATCAGGTGTTCACTGCCCCCGCCCCGGAAGGACCCATCGGGGGGAAGCGAATCAAAGTGCTCGGGCGTGTCGACGACCTTCTGATCGTGAAGGGGGTGAAGCTCTATCCGGCGGCCGTGAAGAACCTGGTCAACAGCTTCGTCCCCGAGGTCAGCGGTGTGATCCGGATAGTGCTCGACGGCCCCCCACCTCGTGTGACGCCCCCTCTGCGCGTGAAGGTCGAGTCGCCGGTCGCCGGCGACGCCGAGGCAGCGGCGCACCTGGCCGACCGGATTACCCTGGCGATGCATCATCGGCTCACCGTCCGTCCCAGTGTCGAATTGGTAGCGGTGGGCTCGTTGCCGCGAGGCACGCACAAGCAGAAGCTTCTAGAGATCGACACAGAGAAATCGAGTCCCCAACCATGAGTGGCGCCATTGACGCCTGGTGCAATTTCTTCACCGAAGAAGGCATCAAGATCGTCTTTACCGAGAACCCCGAGGTGTCCTTCATGATGGGCGACCAGTGGGGGAGGCACGACCTCATGGTCGGCTACGAGCCTCAGCAGTTCATCGAGGAGAAGATGGACCCGGCAGGCGTCGAGAAGGTGGTCGTCCCGGCACTACAGCAGTATCTCTATCGAGACCGCCGGCTCGTGCGGGTCCCGTGGGAGTCGGTCGCCCGAGTCGTCGAGCGGTTTCCCGATCGGGTTTCAGGGCTCTACGGAATCGACCCCTTCTCCGGAATGAAGGGTGTCAAAGAGCTCGAATTGGCGGTCACGCAATACGGCTTCGTCGGCGGCCACGTGCATCCGTACGGATTCGACACGCCGATCAATGACGCCAGGTTCTATCCCTTCTATGCCAAGTGCGCCGAGCTCGGGGTGCCGGTGGAGCTCCAGACCGGTCACTCCGCCGAGTTCATGCCTTCCAAGCACGGGCACCCCCTACTCCTCGATGACGTCGCTATCTACTTCCCGGAACTGAAGCTGGTGGGTGCCCATCAGGCTTGGCCGTGGTGCGAGGTGATGGTGGCGATGGCATGGAAACACCCCAACGTCTACGTTGCCATGTCGGGCCATGCTCCCAAGTACTGGGACCGCTCCCTCGTGCATTTCCTGAATAGCAGGGGCCAGGGCAAGGTGATGTGGGGCACGGACTACCCGCTCATCCAGCATGGGGAGTCCCTGCGCCAGGTCGACGAGCTGGGCCTGAAGCCGGGCGCCAAGCAGAAGTTGTTGCACGACACCGCCGCTGAGGTGTTCGGTCTCGGCGAAAGCTGACGGCCTTCGCGTGGAGTTCTTCCGGATCGCAAAGGACAATCTGGTGGCGATCGTCACTATCGACAAGCCTCCGGTCAACACCCTCGACTTCGCTCTTTACGACGAGATCGCGTCTCTAGTCGGCCGACTCGAAGAAGATGACAGTATCCGAGCGGTCGTAGTCGCCTCGGCCCATCCGAAACTCTTCATCTCCGGCGCCGACATCAAGGACATGGAGAGCTACGACCGCTCCCCCAGTCCGATGACCGAGCGGGTTCACAAGGCTCAGAGCACGTTCTTGCGGCTCCAGCGCCTCGCCAAACCGACCGTGGGAGCGATCACAGGCCATGCCCTCGGCGGTGGCTGCGAGTTCGCGCTGTGCCTGGACTTCCGGGTCATGATGCGCAGCGGGCCGACCATCGGACTTCCCGAGGTCAACCTCGGTCTGGTTCCGGGAGGTGGCGGCACCCAGCGGCTCTCGAGGCTCGTCGGCCGCGGCAAGGCTCTGGAGCTGCTCATGCTCGGATCCCGACTCGACGCCGACGAGGCTCTCGCCGCCGGGCTGGTGACGGCGGTGGGCAGCGACTACGAGGACACCATGGGTCAGGCTCGCCAGCTTGCAGCCCGGCTCGCGGACCAGGCGCCTCTTGCCGTCCGGCTCATAAAGCAGGCCGTCAACGAGGGTCTTGACGGCGATCTCGACCGCGGTCTGCGATTGGAGCGAACGGCCGTCGTGACGGCGTTGCTCTCCGACGACAGCCGTGAGGGCGTCGCCGCCTTTCTGGCGAAGCGACCGCCCCGCTTCGAAGGTCGTTGAATGCGATGGATCGGCCGATGACGATTGACGACCTGGAGCGCCTGGTAGGTGTCGATTTTCCGGTCGGGGAGTTCACCATCGAGGGGTACGAGCACTGGCTGACGGCCGATGCCATCGGCTCACCGCCTCTCCCCGCCGGTGTGGCCCACCCGATGTACGGCTACTACGCCGCACTGGGCGGCATGGGACTCACGCTGGACGAGCTGTTTGCGATGGTCGGGTCGTCGGCGGCCGACGGCCCGATGTTCGGCGAAGCCGGGCTCGAGTTCCGAGAAGTGATGCGGGTCGGCGAAACGTATCGTGTCGAAGGCGGCATCACCGGTGCGGCTCGCAAGACCGGCAAGCGAGCAGGCGTGTTCGACATCGTCTCGTTCGAGCTTCGTGTAGTCGACTCGACCGGCACCGTGGCTGCGGTGTCGACCAACTCGTTCGTCTTCCCGAGGAGGGCGGCGTGAGAGTGTCCGCGGGCACGGATCTTCCCGTGTACGAGGTCGAGGTTCGGGCTGCCGCCATGAAGACCATGGCCGTCCTGCTGCGAGATCCGAACCCGATCCACTTCGATCCTGACGCGGTGGCCGCCCTCGGTTTGGGGGATCGAGTGATCAACCAGGGTCCGACGAACATGGCATATGTCGTCGACATGCTGGTGGCCTGGGCCGGCGACCCGGCACAGGTCCGGGCCTTGAAGGTTCGTTTCCTCGACAACGTCCGAGGTGGCGATCGCGTCGTCGCCGGCGGCGTTGTCACTTCGGTGGCCGGGGACGGACGACACCAGATCGCGGAGTGTGACGTCTGGCTAGATGTCGTAGGTGGGCCCCGGGCGCTGGCAGGGTCGGCAACCGTCGCCCTCGAAGCCGCCGGGGAAACACCTGCAAAGTGAGTGGATCCGACAGTTTCCGGGTGATGGCGTCGGATTACCATTCCGCCCGGCCGGCGTAGCGAGGGAGTTTTCTTTGGGGCGTGTCGCCATCGTCGGTGTCGGCCAGAGCGTTCATGCACGAGACCGCCATGACGTCGCTTACGCCGAACTGCTGCTCGAAGCCATAGACGAGGCGCTTGACGACGCCGGTATCGGGCTGTCCGATGTCGACAATGCGGTCACGGCAAGCCTGGATTTCTACGACGGGCGGACCATCGCCAACATGGCTGTTGCCGATGTCGTCGGCTCTTATCTGAAGCCGGAGAGCCGCGTGTGCTCGGACGGGATCGGCGCTCTCCTATACGGGTGGGCTCGCATAGCCGACGGCGGCCACCGGGTCGGGTTGGTAACCGCGCATTGCAAGGAGTCGGAAGGCAATCTCGCAACCATCGAGGGCGCCGGCTTCGATCCCTTCGTCCAGCGGCGCCTCGGGACGGACGCCGACGTCGTCGCCGGTCTGGGCGCTCGGCAGATCTACGCTTCCGGAGCGTTTTCTCCCGCGGATGCCGCGGCCCTGGTTGTGGCGGCGCGGGCTGCGAGCACTGTAAATCCCAAGGTCACGACGCTCGAGTCCATGACCATCGCCGAAGTTCTGGACGCGCCGCGGTTGGCGACTCCCCTGGGTGTATTCGATCGAGCGCCGAACCGTGACGGATCGTGCGCCGTGATCCTCGCCACCGAGGAGGTGGCGAGGGACCTCTCCGAAAACCCCGTGTGGATCGCAGGCGTCGGAACCGCGACGGGCAAGTACTGGACCGATCGGCATCCCGGCGATCTAAGCGCCCTCGACCGGGCCCGGGACAGCGCGGTGGCTATGACCGGTTGGGGCACGGATGTCCCTGACGTGTTAGAGGTCTCGGCTCAATACGCCCACCAACTGTGTCAGTTCGCAACGCGTCTCGGCGCCGATCTGACCGAAGCGGGAAGAACCCTGAATCCGTCGGGTGGCTGGCACGGCGGCAACCCCGTTACGGTCACGGGGCTCTCGAGGGTGACCGAATGCGTGCACCAGCTTCGGGGCGAGGCGGGCCCGAGGCAACATTACGATGCCCGACGCGCCCTCGCTCACGGCGTGGCCGGCCTCGGCGCGCAGTCTCATTTCGTCGCCGCCCTCGAAGCGGGGATTGATGGGTAGGAACGCCGCGATCGTTGCCGTCGGCCAGACCGACCACGTGTCGAGACGCCTCGATGTGTCGATACCCGAGATGGTCCGGGAGGCCGTCGATCGCTGCCTGGGGTCGAAAGACCTGAACCCGGGCCAGGTCGACGCGGTCGTCGTCGGCAACATGGAGCTGTTCGAGGGGATCAACTTTCCCGAGCTGTGGATGGCGTCCGCCATCGGCGCAGCGGGCAAACCACTCTTCAAACTCAACAACGGGGGAACGGTCGGGGCCAGCGTCGCCGTCGCCGCGGCTCACCTCGTCGCTTCAGGGCTCTACGACGTGGTACTGGGTATCGGTTACGAGAAGCAGTCCGAGGGTGAGACCCAGTCGGCGATAACCACCGTCGGCGATCCTGCGTGGGAGCGGTCGGTGATGGCGGGGGCCATCGGGAACTTCGGCGTGATGGCCTCGACGTACGTCGCCGAGAGCGGCGTCACCGCGGAGCAGGCCGCCAAGGTGACGGTGAAGGCCCGCCGCAATGCCTGTCTCAACCCTCATGCACATCTACAGCGCCCCGACATCACGGTGGAGGAAGTGCTCGCGTCCCGCATGCTCGCGGCGCCGCTGCGGCTGCTCGATATGTGTCCGAGCAGCGACGGCGCCTGTGCTGTGGTGATGGCCGCACCCGACCGCGCCCGTGAGATGACCCCGAGACCGGCGTGGGTCGCCGCCACCGAGACGGCCCACGACACGCAGTTCATGGGTGACTCTCCCAAGCGCCTGGCGCGGATGCGCAGCCTTATCGCCGCCTCCGATTCGGTTTACTCCAAGGCCGGCATCGTCAATCCCCGGGCCGAACTCGACGTCGCCGAGGTCTATGAACCGGCCAGCTATGCCGAGCTGGCGATGTACGAGAGTCTGCGTTTCTGTGATTGGGGCGAGGGTGGGTCCCTCATCGACGACGGAGTCACCCTCATGGAGGGTGAACTCCCGGTCAACCCGTCCGGTGGCGTGCTCTCCACCAACCCGGTCGGGGCCACCGCACTGATCCGTGTTGCGGAGGCAGCCCTCCAGGTCATGGGCGAGGCGGGGGATCGTCAGATTCCCGGGGTCGAGACCGCCCTGGCCACCGGCTACGGGGGCAACGCATGGACCGAGGCTGTCATCCTCAAGGGGTCGGCCCCGTGAGCCCGACTCCGCCGATTGACGCCGCCCTGAGGCTCGAGTACGTGGCGGACTTCGAGTATTCGTACGCCGCCGGAGAGTTCGCGTCGCGATTCATGAACGCGCTCCGGACCGAGGCAAGGATCCAGGGAACGAGGTGCGGTGCCTGCGACAAAGTCCTGGTGCCTCCCCGGCCGGTATGCGGTCTCTGCTTGGAACGAACGGCGGAATGGGTCGACGTCGGGCCGGGCGGAGTGATCACGGGCTACACGGTGGTCGAGGTGCCATTCATCGATCCGATGACCGGCATCAAGCGGCCGATTCCCTATGGCTTTGCGTTCGTTCGGCTCGACGGAGCGGACACGAACATCTATCACTTCCTCGAGGAAAGCCGGCACGACAAGATCTCGATCGGAATGCGTATCACGGCTGTGTTCAAGCCGGCCTCCGAACGCGACGGGACCCTGGCCGACATCATTCACTTCCGTGCGGAGGAGTTGGCAGCCGATGAGTGAGCCGACGATCCTGCACCAGAAGATCAACCTGCCATATCGGTATACGGCCGGCGACTATCACAAGGCGTTTCTCTACGGGTTGGCCGACCGGCGGATTGTGGGATCCCGCTGCCCGGCGTGCCCCACGGTGGCGGTTCCGGCCCGGCCATTCTGTCCGGAATGCTCGGCGCACAGCGGGGAGACGATGGACATGGAACCGCAGGGAACGCTCGAATCCTGGTCGACGGCGACGATCCGAGGAGTTACGCGAACCTACGGATTGATCCGGATCAGGGGCGCTGACACCCTGATGCTCCATATCGTCGACGCCGAGCCGTCAGCCCTTCAGGTGGGCATGGAGCTGGTTCCACGATGGTCTCCCGAGCCGGTACCCGAGATCACGGCGATCGCAGCCTTTGTCCCCACCTGAGCTATCGGCACCAAACAACCGTTTGGTAGCCTCGTCGGGTGGCCCCGAACCTGAAACTCGTCGATGCGTCCCGAGCCGCCGACACGGTCCATGACGGCGACACGGTATACTTCGGCGGGACCGTTCTGGACCGCAAGCCGATGGAGTTGACCCGGGCGCTCATCAGAGCCGGAAGGCGGGATCTCGACGTGGTCACCTTCGCCGGATCCCTCGAGATAGAACTCCTCATCGCCGCCGACAGCGTCCGCAGCGTTGCCGCCGCCTACGTAGGGCTCGGTCGATTCGGTCCGGCGCCGCGGTACGTCGCGGGTGTCAAGGCCGGAAGGTTCGATGATCTCGAATACTCCGAGTGGAGCCTGCTCGGGCGGCTTCGAGCAGCATCGATGGGCATACCGTTCCTGCCGACCAGGGCTGGAACGGGCAGCGAGACCCTGGCCATCCACGATTTCGCTTCGGTAGCCGACCCCTATTCCGGTGACACCTACGTCGCCCTCCCGCCGCTTCAACCCGACATCACGCTGCTTCACGCATGGCGAGCCAGCCCCGGCGGGCACGTGCAAATAGCTTCTCCCCCCCAACACCTGTGGGACATCGACGTGCTCGCGGCGCGGGCCGCCAAGCGCGTCATCGTCGGCGTCGATGAGATCGTGTCGGAGGAAGCGATCGCATCGATGCCGGAGCACACCCGCCTCTTCGGATTCGAAGTGGACATGGTCGTCGAGCTTCCGGGGGGCAGTTGGCCGACGAGCTCGCCACCTGAACATGATGTCGATGAAGGTGCGATCGGCGCGTACGTATCGTCGCGTGGAGAACCGGGCACTCTCGACTTTGCGCGGCCATCGTGACTGCCTCGAGGGGTGAGGTCGCGGACTTGATGGCTGTCGCGCTCGCCCGGATGGTCGTGGCCGGCGACGTCGTCGGCGTAGGACTCGGGACTCCGATCGCCCTCGTCGCAGCCCTGGTCGCCAGGCACACGACACAGCATGGCGTACATGTACTAGCTGGTGGTGCGCTGGACGTGAACGGCGGCGTGGAGTCCCACCTGCACGATCCCCGAGACCAGCGCGGCCTGACTCCCGGCTTCGTGCCGCATCTCGACTCGATGGATATGGCCGAGCGCCAGGCGATGACCCTGCAATTCTTGCGCCCGGCTCAGATCGACCGGTTCGGAAACCTGAATACGAGTCGGATCGGAGTTCGTTCGGCCCCGACGGCTCGGTTCAGCGGCGGCCTGGCCACAGCGGATGTGCCGGCGCTATTGCCGCGGGTGATCGCCTACCACCCTGACCACCGGCCTCGCTCGTTGCCCGCCCGGGTGGATTGGATCACCGGCAGCGGTCACGGATGGGCCGGCAAAACTCGGAAGGCTGCCGGGACGGTCGCGGTGGTCACGGACCTCGCGGTTATCGAGTTCGTCGAGAGACGTGGACGGGTAAGGTCGATCCATCCATGGAGCGATGCCTCGACGGTGGGCGAGAACACCGGCTTCGAACTCTCGCTGCCCGAGGATGCACCGCCAACGCCGGAGCCGACCCCTGATGAATTGGAAGCGCTGGATCTGGTCGATCCACGCCGCAGACGTGACGAAGAGGTTCCCGATCCACCAGGTCGAGACAGAAGGGTGACATCGTGACCGACACCGCGCCGACCTCGGGTCGGCAGAGGCGGGATTCCGCAGATCGACGGAAGGAGATCATCGACGCGGCTGCGGCCATCTTCTCCGAGAAGGGTTATGAAGCGACGTCGATCCGGGACGTGGCCGAAGCCGTCGACATCCTCAAAGGCTCGCTGTATTACTACGTGAAGTCGAAGGAGGAGCTGCTCTTCGAGGTGATCCAGGAGGTCCATCAGGGGGGGCTGGCCAACCTCGAAGGCGGCAGACGCGACGGCAGCGCCCTCGATCGTATCCGGTCGTTCGTCGAGCGGCACATTACCTACAACGCTCGCAACCTTGCCAAGATGACCGTCTTTCTCCACGACTTTCGATCGCTCGGCCCCGAACTTCGAGCCGAGATCATCGAGGCCCGCGATGTCTACGACCGCCACCTGCGAGCGCTCATCGCAGCGGGTCAGGCCGAGGGAAGCGTTCGTGCCACGATCGACCCGAGGCTCGCGTCGTTCTCGATTCTCGGATCGATCAACTGGACCTACCAGTGGTATCGACCTGAAGGTCCGAACACGATCGAGGAGATCGCCTCCGAGTTTGCGGACATGGCAGTGAACAGCGTTCGTAGCCCCGGCTGGACCGGCAAGGCCTGAATGGCCCATGGTGCGGACCCTCTCCTCTCCGGCAGCAGTTGCCGAGCTGATCCCGCCGGGCGCGACCGTCGCCGTCGGGGGCACCGGACTTAACCGAAAGCCGATGGCCCTCCTGAAAGGGATCGTGGCCGGAGGAATCCGTGACCTCGACATCGTGAGCTTTCTCGGCAGCGTCGACGTCGAATACCTGCTCGCTTCCGGCGCAGTAGCGGATCTTCACTCCGCCGGGGTCTCTCTGGACGGATTCGGCCTGGCGCCCGCATTCCGCGCCGCCCGGCAGCGGCAAACCGTCCGGTTCATCGAATGGTCCGAGGCGTCGATGGTTGCGGCCGTCGAGGCCTCGGCGCGCGGCCTGCCGTCCATGCCCTGTTCCACCGCGCCCGGCTCGGACGTCGTGAAGCACAACCCGTCGCTGGGCGTTTACAACGATCCACCAACCGGCATAGCGACCGTGTTCGCCACGGCTCTCGCAATCGACATAGCCCTGATCCACGCCCCGGCAGCCGATGCCCGCGGGAACATCTACGTCGACGGGGACCTCGGACTCGATGGCCTGCTCGCCCGCGCCGCGAAGACCACGATCGTTTCTTTCGAACGGCAGGCTCCCGCCGATCCTCCGCTTGCAGCGATTTCCAGGCTATGGATCGACGCGGTTGTATGTGCGGCCGGCGGGTCCTGGCCGACCGAATGCCACCCCGACGCTCTGGTGGACCTCGGAGCCGTCGCCGCGTGGGCCGGGTCAAAGGGCCTCACACCGGAACTGTTGGAGAAGGCCTCGTGAGCACGCTCGGGGATCTGTTCACCACAGTGCTCGCTCGCGAGTTCGCCGCCGCCGCGGCCGATGAGGGTGTTCGGGTCATCGCCGTCACGACCACGGCGAGCCTCGTCGCGGCGCTGGCGGCCCGGCGCTTGGGGGCCGCTGAGCTAGCCATCGCACCGGGCTTCGGCACGCTCGACGCCGCGCCACGGCCTGCGCTCTCTCTCGGTGAGAGGGCCACTCGGGCCGGAGCCTCGCCGCGGGGACCGGTCAGCGACACGTTCGTGGCCGTGGCGCGCGGTCTGATCGGCGTAGTAGTGACCCCTGCCCAACTCGACAGTCGAGGGGCCACCAACCTCTCGCACATCGCCGGCACCCATGCCGCTCCGCGGGTTGCCTTGCCGGGGAGTCGCGGCCTGCCGGACAACAATGACTCGCCTTCACGTGTCTGGTACGTCGTCGCCGACCATGCCGCCCGCACCCTCGTCGACCGGGTCGACTTCGTCTCAGGGCCTCCGCCCTCCCCGCAGCGGACCCGCAGGCTCATTACGCGGCTCGGCGTGTTCACGCTCGATTCGCACCACGGGTGGAAGGCCGATTGTCTCTTCCCCGATGTCGAGGCGGCTGACGTGGCAGCATCAGGCGGATTCCCCATACGGGTGGCCCCCGGTGTTCCGACCATTGCCCACGCCACACCGGCCGAGCTTGAGGCACTGGCCTCGGTGGATCCCGACGACTTGCGGTCGATCGAGTTCGACGGAGCCGACGGCGCCCGGCGCGCCCAACGGGTGGTCGCCGAGGAACGCCAGAGCCTTTGACTCGGCGCTACGCGATGCGTCTGCCGAGCCGACGCCGTGGCCACCGCAAGAGTTCCATCGCCTTGTATGCGTACTGGCCGGACCGCCCGGTGGGATATCCTCGGGGCGACGTCGGTCGCAGAGGTCAGCCATGAACACACACCGATTGATCGAGATGCTGGGTCCGGCAGCCTGGGCCGAAGGACTGTCCGCGGGATCACCGAAGTTTGCCGTAGGCCTGGCGAGTGCGGTCGACGTGATCCATTCCGACGGAGCCCTGCCGGCCCGGGACAAGGCCCTCTGTGCCGCCGTGATAGGTGCTGTGAAGCGGCTTCCCGAGGTGACTTCCAAGTACTTGACCATTGCAATGGACCGCGGCATGACACCTGATGAGGTTCACGGGGCTGCAATCAACGTGCTGATATCACGCGGGATTCCGGGCTACCAAGCTCTGACCGAGGCTCTAGCGGCAATAAGTGACGTCGGCGTGAGCCCTGGACCGCCGTTCGATACCGAGGTCTCGATGGACGAACTCCTCGACTACTACCGAGGGCTCTACGGCGAGGTTCCCGCCAATGTCGCCCTGGGTGCTCAGCACGCTCCCGGGGTCGTGATCGCCTATTACCTCATGCGTCAGGCGGCTCTGGAGGAGTCTCCGCTCGAAAACCGGTTGGCGGATCTCATGCTTTGTGCGATAAACGCCGCCGAGTTCCGCGACGATTTCGTCGAGATCCATGCCCGCTTCGCCCTCAAGGGCGGCGCGACGCCGGGCCAACTCACCGAGGCGGTGGCCTGCGCCATACCGTTCGCCGGCGTCGCGGCATGGTTGGCGGGTGCGAACGGTCTGATTGCAGCACTGGAGAATCCATAGTGCCCCCACGCACGGGATACCGGTCGTCTCGATCCGGGCATGGCCGGCTCCCTCGCCTCGACGGAGGCCGGAGGGGCCGAATTGGCGCAGCGCCGAGGATCCTGGAATGAGCCCGGACACCGCGAGTGACTTCTCCGGAAGGCCGGGGACCGCCGTGGTCACGGGTGGCTCGGGAGGCATCGGCTCGGCCGTGTGCACGCTGCTGGCGTCTCGCGGCAGCGACATTGCCTTCACCTACGGCCGGAACGAGGCGGCCGCCGCGGAGGTCGCTGAGGCCGTCGAGGCTGCCGGCTCTAAGGTCACGGTCGGCCAGGTGGACGTCACCGACGCTGCCGCCGTCAAGGACTTCGTGGATTCGGCTGCGGAGCTCCACGGGGGTATCCACACTGCGGTTTCCGCAGCGGGTCCTTATGTTCCGATGCGATACGTCAGCCAGATAGATCCTCGGCTGTTCCGAGAGAAGGTGAACGTCGATCTCTTCGGAGCATTCCACCTGGTTTGGGCCGCGCTGCCCCATGTTCGCGAGTCGTCGGGATCGTTCGTTGCTGTCACGTCGATGGCCGTGCGACGGTATCCGGTCAAGGACTCGCTATCGGCGATCCCCAAGGGGGCGGTGGAGGCCCTCATCCGCGCGGTAGCGGCCGAAGAGGGTCGGTTCGGGGTCCGGGCAAATGCTGTCGGCCCCGGACTGATGGCGTCCGGCATGTATCACGAACTCGTTGCCCGGGGCGATCTCACCGAGGAGATGCTCGACGATGCCTCCAAGAACATTGCCCTGGGCAAGCCCGGCACGGCTGACGACGTCGCCCGGGCCGTCTGCTTCCTCGCCTCCGACGAGGCGGCATACATCACCGGAAAGGTACTGGACGTCGACGGCGGCTATAAGATCTGACGACTTGCGGGGGGTCTGTGCGTGATCGCAGGCCCTAGGCGAAAACGCCCTGAGCAGTGGGAACAAGGCTGGTGGGCGTTGACCGGGCTCGAACCGCCAGATATCCCCACAATTCCAGGTCAGAGGGTCTTTGAACTTGGGGGAATGTTACTTCGGGCGTTATAGCGACTTCGAACGAAAACGCCGAGTCTGCGGTCCAGCCCTGCTGCTCGGCACTGTCAGACTCTGCGCGTTGCTGCCTTTGGGGAAGGGCTCAGCTAGCAAACAAACTCTCGCCGGTGTCAGCGTGAGGTTGACCCGTTGAGTGGACGCTCGTCTAAAGGCGGGGAAGACTCCAGTCCCAGGACTCGCCGGTGGATATACCGACAACTCGGCATGACACCTTGCTGGTTGCTCAGGTTGTTGGGGTCTCCAGCTTCACGCTGTGGAAGCGCAGAAAGTCTGTGTCGTAGGACACGACTGCGCATCGGTGTTCGATGGCGAGGGCAGCCAGGTGGGCGTCGTTGACGAGGTTGCCGCCTGCCTCAAGCGGGGCCAGCAGTTGTTGGACGATGCCGAGGTGGCGTGCCGTCGGCTCTACAACCACGGCCGAGGGCTGAGCCAGCCAGTCCTCGACTTGTGTGATCGCCTCACTTGCGGACAGCGGCTCGTCGAAGATGCGTCCGTTGGTGGACAGCCGCAGGAACGCCAGCAGCACCACCCAACAGAACGCCACCCGGGCACCGCCGCTGAGCGCCTCGTCAAGCCAGCCCCGGGCCGAGGCATGCCGCTGAACGTCTCGGTTGACGGCGTACAACAGGACATTGGCATCTACGAGCTTCAAGATCCGGTCTCTAGCTTCCTGGCAACGTCGCCGTCCTCGAGCTCGCCAGCGAGACGCACCGCCTTGTCAAGATCGACCTTGGCGCGTCCCATCGGACGGGTCGTTGTTCTGAACTGGTGGAGCCCATCAGCAAAACCCCGGCCCTCACGAACCAGGTCATTCAATGCCTGCTTGAAAGAGACCCGACGTTCGGTCATGCGCTGGCGGACGATCTGTTCTGTGTCGGAATCAAGTGTGACCGTAGTTCGCATTCTGACAGCATAGCATCAAGTGATGCCTAGCTGTCAAGACTCCCGGGCTTCGGGATGTTTGACAGGCCGGAAAAGGCCCAAAAAGGATGAACTCTCTGGTCGACACTAGAACATACGAGTTGGTGCGGCTACGCAACCACCTCCGGGTAGGGGGCAGTCTGTTGCGGGCGACCGTGTGGAGCTTCGTTTGGTTCCGCAACTTCCGGATCTATCTCCGACTAGACCGCTGGGAGTTACGTGGTGGTCAACAGGATGGACGAGTTGGTGTGGTAACGCCGCGCCACAACTAGGAACGCCCGGATACGGACAAGGTGATGGCGATCAGTGAGATTCCCCGGAGTTGATCGTCGAAGTTCCCCACCC
>JAPPHZ010000007.1 GCA_028820935.1 bacterium
ACAGGGTGGGGAAATTCACTGATCGAGACCGGGGAATCTCGACGATCGTCAACAGGTGTGGGGATGGCCGGTCGGGAAGAACTGCAGCGATCTGGCGGATGGACAAACCCCCAGGGGGAAAAACGGAGGGACGGGGACAAATGTCCCGATAGGGAGGGGGGACACATGTCCCGACCAGGGCCGTCAACTGTGGCTGAAAGGGTGAGCCAAGTTTTCATTAAAATGAGGACACACGTCCCCATGGGTGGGGGACATATGTCCTGGCGGGGTGAAGTGGCCTGTTAGGGCCGGTCACGTAACAGGTTGGAGATCGACGACTGGGAGCAGCCGACCAGTTTGGCTATCTCAGCCTGGCTGAATTGTTCTATGCGGTAGAGAGCGACCACTGCTTGGCGGTAGGACTCCCGTGCCCGGGTCCATTCTGTGTGGGCGGCTTCGAGTTGTTCGGCGGCGTCGATCGCGGCGAGCATGCGGAGGGTTTCGGTGTTCTGCCGTGCCTGGTCCTGATCGCTGTTGTTGCTCATCGACCACCCCATGATAGCCGGGCTTACCAGCCCCCTAATTTGGGGTTCGACACTTTATGGAAAGAGGCCTTTCAACCACAGCTGATGCCCCCTGCGGGGGACATTTGTCCCCCGTCCCCGTTCCCCGTCGGGGTTCTGTCCATCTGCCCGATCGTTTCAGGTTCTTCCCGACCGGTCCATCCTACATACCTCCTTTTTCGCTGTTCCTCGCCTGCTCGCATTCCTGCTTCGGTCTTCTCGGGGGATTGCCGGTGAAACCCCTTGTAGATGGGCTGTAAGGACCCTGGGTCCGGCTGTCAAGGCCGGTCTTCGGCTAACCGGCATCTCCGCCGCCCGGTCGGGGCCTTCTCCTCGTCTGATACGAGCCGGCCGGGCCGAGTGCTACCCCAATATGATCGGTGGGGACGTGTGTCCCCTTGAGCGGTGTGTGTGGCCCGGACTGATGTCCCCTCCTTCAACAAATGGGCCCGCAGCCGACGTCCCACTGTGGCTGCCCGGGATGTCTGGTCCATCGGGCTGTTGGCAAGAGCCCAGGTCGGGGGATGCGCGACCGGATTCGCGACCGCTGGAGGGTGGATGCGCGACCGGTCGCGCATGAGCGCGACCCCAGAGGGGCGGATACGCGACCGGGCTGTGGATTACCTTGGGTATGTTCGGTTACGACAACAGAGCCTGACCGTTCTCGACATGGGATCAGAGAGACCATGGACTGAAGGCCGGCACAGGATCGCCGGCAATGAGCAGGAGCAAGGGAATGCGGATGAGAGACCAAACTCAGGACAGGAAGCCGGGTGTCAGCCATGGGCGCCCGGCGATGGCGCCTCCGGGGGGTGGGCGGGTGGTGAGACTGCCTGAGGTGTTGGACATCACCGGGTTGAGCAGGACCACGATTTGGCGTCGGGAGCGGGACGGGTCGTTTCCTGCGCCGTTCCGTTTGGGCGGCGAACACACAAGGGCGGTGGGCTGGCGGGAACAGGACATCTACGACTGGATCAATGGTCTGTCTCCCGCAGCGTGACTACCCACCCAACATCGAGGCTCAGTTTCGGGTCGCTCCGACAGTAGATCCACCCCGCCGGAGTCCGCTGAATCTGTCAGTGTCGGCCAGCAACCAGCGCACATCCCGCCACGGCCATGCCTCCGCGACGCCGCGGTCGTCGTTCTCAAGGATCAGAGCTACCGACTCTGAGGCAAACGAAAGCAGGCCACCGACTAGACCGCGCAGCTTTCGACCGGCCTTGACAGAGCAGGACCCCGGCAGTGGCCGTGGCCAGGGACTCCGGTGGGGGCCGTGGTAGTGAGGTGTCGGCAGGGCTGTGGCGGCTGGCAGACGCACATGCGGTCTCGTTCCGGGGTGGTGTCGTCTCGCTCGTCCTGCCCGCTCTCGGTGGGCCCTGCCACAGCCGCCAGCCGGGCCACGCGGTCGAGAGCGACGCGGACCGCTTCGCCCGAGAGCGTTAGCCACTCCAGCCAAGAGGGCTGTTGCTGCGATTCCGGCTGCTATCAGGGGGACAGAAAGCAGCGCCGCGGCTCGGGTGCGGTGCTCTTACATCGTTCGGAACCTGTGCTCGTAGAGTTCCATCCTCACGAGGGAACGGTGGCGTCGGGAGCGAGGGCTAGGGGGCTTCGAGGACGCGAATGTCCGTTCGGAGAATGTGCTCGTAGTTAGGGTGTTTGTTGATGATCCACTTGCGAATCGTTGCAGGTTTGACTTCGCATATGCGGGCAAGGTCATCGTCGGAGATACCTTTACGGCTCGCCTGTCTGACCGCTTCCTGTAGTTCGGCCCCTCTGACTTTTGCTGCTTGGCGGGCTTGGTCGTGGCACCGTTTGTGTCTCCTTGCTTGGTGGTCTGCGAGTTTGCGCTCCCGGTGGGCTCTTGCGACGAGTTGGATCAGTGGGTTGGCGGGGTCCACACATCGGAGGTTAGCACTGGCCGTCTCGGGGCTATGGTCGCAATATGAGACGTTGTTAACGCTGGCTTCGAGCTATCTACTTCGTTCGGTGGGATCCGCAGGATCGAGATGGTCGCCGACTCGCGAGTGTCGGGTGTTGGGGCTTGGTTCCCATTGGAAAGACCCGCCGTAGCCGGCTTCGAGTGCGGGGTAGGTCGACTCTCCGTCCTCCGTGTACACCTGGGCGGAGAGGCTGTAGTCCGTAGCGCCGGTCGGGTACGCGAAATTCAGGGTGTGATAGACGCCGCCCCGCCCGCTGGGGAAGTTCATCCTGTTGGAGTAGGACGGCATCTGAGCGGTGCTCCACCCAGGGTGGGCGGCGTGGAACTCTGGAAGAAACGCCGCCCACCACTTCGTGTGGCGCTTCTTCGTCTCCGACACCGCCCGCGTCCCGGCACGTACTCGCCGCGAGAAGTCGTCAGGGCTGACAACCACATCGACGCGGTTTGGAGGATATGTCGTAGGCCACCCGGTTGACTCCCCGAACCTCGTTCATCACGCGGCTGGATATGCGCTGGAGACTTGCGGTCAGACGATTCCGCCGATCCACTTTGCTGACATCTACGTCGGCTATGCGATCCTGGTAGCCCCGGACAGCGAGGCCAAGACGGCTCTCGAGTTCATGGACGAGGGCATGAGCTTCTCGGACGCGGCCACGGCTGCGGTACAGCAGTTGGTCGGTAAGGAAGTCCATATCCCGCCGCACAGCACGACGCAGTCGCAGTACTCGGATGCCTTCTTCGCCTACCTGCCCCAGTGGTGGGAGGACGTAGTGGAGGACATTCCGGCCCTGGACGGCGAGGGCAACCCGTTAGTACTCCTAGGCCGGGACGGATCCCCGGTGCTGGACGACGCGGGTAACCCGCAGCCCATCCGCATCACCACCAACGACTGGCGTAACTACTCCACTCCGGTGTACGTGGATGACCCGACCATCGTGCAGCTCTCCGCACAAGCGGGCCGGATCGAGTTCGCCATGCCCTATGGCGCTCCGACCCTCGTGCAGATGATGCGCAACGGGTGGGATCCGCTGATCAACTTCGCCATGATGTACGAGCACGACGCCCTGTCACAGCAGACCGCGATCGCCTCGTCCACCGTTGGTGGCACCGGCCTCTTGGCTCGCCGCGAATGGGTCGAGGAGAACCCGGATCTCGCCTATCGGGTCGTCGCTATGGCGAACCGTATTCTCGCCTATCTCGAGGATCCCGCGGTCCAGGAGACGGGTTGGGAGATCGAGGCCAACATCATCAACGAGAAGCGCGGCATGACCATGGAGCCCGCAGACATCGGAGTGATCTGGGATACGATCGATCCGTCCTTCAACTGGGAAGACCAGGAAGCTCTGTGGGATCTGAGCTTGCCGAGCTACCACCCCGAAACGGTGTTCAGGACCCAGATCGAGGCCCTGAAGGCAAGGGGAGTCCTGTCCGAGACCTACGACACTCAGGCGGGATTGGAAGAGTTCTTGCTGGCCCAGGAGATCTACTACGACCTCAAGGGCATGCAGGATCGCTCCGATGACCTGTTCGCTCGGGCGAGCGGCATGGACCTGTCGGCCAGCCAGCAGGCTCTGATCGACCAGGCCCGGGCCCTCTACGACAACTACAACTTCTACGACAGTCTTCGCTTCCTTGAGGCAGCCCTGATCGGCTAGTCTCATCCGCCGAAGACAACGTGACTTGCCTGGTGCAGGCAAGTGAGATAGAACCGACGCGGGGTCGGATCGCCATCCGGCCCGTTCCCTCAGGTCCCGCCCGGTCTGTGGGGAGTGTGGGGGACGGGTGCGGTCGTAGGGGTATCGCAGCGTGGTGTTGGTTGATTTGGGCGGCGCTCGGCTGGCCAGATCGTCTCCGGTGTACTGGTGTCCGATTCGTTGGAAGAGCGCTAGAACGCCGCCGCTGGGCCGGGCGTCCCCCCGACGGGTCCCTCCGCCACCATGGTCCGGGCCGGGAGCGGCCACATCAGGCTGTATTGTTCCCTCAATCTCGGCCGGGCCGATCGGAGCTTGCGCAGCTTTCGGCCGGTGGCGGTGCTTGGCATGAGGCAACCTACTAGGGAGGGTGTGACAGATTCGCGTCCGAGTGACAGGAATGGACACGGTAGGCATCAACCGGCCGCGAACCCCCGACACAGGACATCGGGTCGAGCCGGCGATTCGAGATGGATGGTTTCGGACCGGCGTGTGTCAAGGTCGGACGGCTGCGAGCGCTGGGCGCTGACCCCACCCTAGGAGCGCCCCTCTTTGACGCTCCCGGTTGCGGCGCCCCGGATGCCGTGTCCCCGACCGGGCAGCGACAGGCAATCACTGCTCGCCCGCGCTTGTGCGGTCTCGAAGCCTGTCGCGGGCGCGCCGGACCCCCGCCACAAGCGCCAGCGCGGTCGCCAGCGTCAGACACGCCACGATCGCGTACCACTTGGACAACATGAACAGCGAAGCGGCGGCCACCTGCCCCGAGGAGATGTCGGGATACCGGGTCAGCAGGAGCACGACCCAGATGTTCTCGCCCAGATCGATCGCTCCCGCGGCGAGGGGCAGATACGCGAGCTTCCACCACCGTTCCGATGGTCGGTACCGATAGATCAGTCCACCCAAGAAGCCGGCGTAGACAACCGGGAGCGCCGTGTCGAGGGTGAGGCTGGCCCAAATGTGGGTTCGCCGACCGGCCTCCCCGTAGCCGTCCAGCACGGCGAGCGCCTCGGCTTGGGTGTAACCGGCGCTGGCATCGAACGGATCGCCACCGATCGGCAGAGCCGGGAACACCACCACGACGAGTATCACGGCCACAGCAAGAGCAGCGAACAGCGCCTGTGGCCGGCTGGACGCCTCGAAGTATCTGCGCATCTCTCCTCCTCTGCCGGTCCACAGGCGTCGGCCCGCGCCGTTGGCTCGGCCTCCTGTGGATATGCCCTCATTGACCTCCCGGGCCGACCCGTATGGTACAGCTAGCCGGGTGAAGGCAACCCTACCCGCAGGCGAACTGTTCGCCGCGTCACCAGCCCCAAACCACTCAGAGGACCTGACACCTCCCGTCTTGCCAGGACGTCACCGCCCGCAAGGGGTCTTATCATAGGCGGCTGGGACTCGCCAGGTCCAGGCCCTGTACGGTGCGGGAGCGGCCTGTGCTGGCTGACTGCACCGCGCCGGGAGTCTGCGAGGACCGCACGCCTAATCCTCGAAAAGGCTGCCCGCTCGGGGGTAGCGACCCGCAAGGCGTAACATTCGCGGACAGGTTTGGATCTGATCGCGCGATCGCCGCCGTCGACGCCTTGCGGCGGGGACCGGGCTGTGGCCGTGGGGAGATGATAGATGTGCCGGTTATCCCCTGCCACGAACGGCACACTGTGCGCCTGGGCGGGTCTTGTGGAGTAGGTACGGCTCCCGCCGAGCGTTAGCCGGAGAACGAATGGGAGGTGCCGACCAACCCGGGTGGTGTCGCCGCGAGACCCCACCCGCCCACCTGCGGTGGACACGGGTTGTGGGCTGTCCGCTACAGCTTGGCTATCTACAAGGGAGGGTGCCCAAAGACGGGGCTGGGTTGGCCCGCAACGTCTTGGCCTGGGGTTTCGTTGTGACTAGCCGACCGACTGGACAATTCTCAGTTTTCTCCTAGCCGCAGATGGGTTCGAAGCGTTTGCCTTGGTCCGACATCTGCTGTAAGGCCAGGTCGAGGCCCTGTACGGTGCGCGTGCGGTCGCCGCTCCCGTCGTGTATGAGGATGATCCCGCCGTCGACCGCGCCAGCCACGATCCGTCCGGCGATCGTGTCCGGGGTCAGGTCGAGCCAGTGGTTGGCGCTGGCGTTCCACATGATCACGTCGAGGCCGTGCTCTGCGGCCTTGTCGGGTGAGGCCGGCGAGCGTACCGTAGGGAAGGCGCACGCAGGCGGTGGCGTTGCCCGCGAGGATCTCCTGGGTCCGCTCGAGGGTGCGGTCTATGGCCTCGCCGGACAGCTTGGTCAGGTTCTCGTGGTTCCAGGTGTGGTTGGCGACCGTGTGGCCCTCCAACAGGATCCCGTTAAGAGGTGGGGGAAGCGTTCGACCATCCCTCCCGACCACGAGAAGGTGGCTCGTGCCCCGTATCGCCGCAGCAGGTCGAGCACCTCGGCGGTGTGCACCGAATGGCGGACCGTGGTCGGGGTGGCGGATCGTGGCGGTTATCTCGTAGTCGGCGGGCTGGTCGGCGGTCGAGACCATGTCCAGTAGCCGGGCCGCGCTCGCGGGCAGGACCAGGGTCGCTCGTCTTGGTCGTTCTTTTGGCAGGCCGGCCACGTCCTCTCCTAGCCCGGCGTTCAGCCACACACCGGCGGGCGCTCCGAGCGTGGACGTGTATGCGACGTCGGCTGTCGCGTCGGGCACGTATGCGTGGCGGTCGCCCGGCTCGACCGTATCGGCAAACCCCTGGGGTGGCTCAGAACACGACGCTGCGGTCATCTGCGTCGCCCGCCGCTGCCACAACATCATCTTGGCCATGCTCAAACCCAAACCGCCTTACCAACCCGCGAAACTACCCGACGCGGCTTGACAACAAGACAGGGACACCCCCCTTCCCTTCTTGGAGTGGGGCCAGACCTTCGCCGCCTCGGGCTCGCCGCCGCCGCGGTCGTTTGACCGGTTCGTCTTCGGTACGCACGTCATCGAGACCGGCAGCGAGTCCTACCGCTTGCGGGTCACGAGGGGAGGTACTGCTATGACCTGATCACGACCGCGGGGTGGAGCCAAAACCCATCATTACGGTTACGCGGACGATGCGGCCGGTCCGCGGCCGGCGGGAGCCGCATCCACCTGTGATCGGGCCTGCCGGCGGCCCGTCGCCCCGCCCCCCGGAAACGGTCCGGGACGCGCCGCCCGATCGGAGCACCCGACTTGTTTCATCGATGCCCGTGGTACTGCGGTGAGAAGCCGCAGGCTCGCCGCTCAGTAGAGCCGCTCGCGGTTCGCCTCGTCCTCGGACGCGTCGATCTCGGCGGCGTTCGCACCCCTGATCTGGTCGGCCAGCACCTGCCCGTAGGTGGGGTAGCAGGAGCGGTCGATCTGCGCTCCAGCATCCCAGAGCCGCGAGCGGACCAGCGACCGGCCGCAGTGCAGGAAGGCTTCCTCCACGGTGATGCGGAGTCCCGAACGGGGCGCCTTGCCACCCACCGAGAGCGGGGCGAGAAGCGCCTTGTCCGTGACGATCTCGGCCCTGCCACTGACGCGCAGGGTCTCGTTCATGCCCGGCACGAAGAAGAGCAGGCCCACCTCCGGGTGGACGATCACGTTCTGGAGCGAGTCGACCTGGTTGTTGCCGGGCCGGTCGGGGATGAGCAGGGTGTTCTCGTCGAGCACCGCCACAAAACCGGGCGGGTCACCCCGGGGCGAGGTGTCCTGACGCCCGTCGGCGCCGAGGGAACTGACCACACAAAATGGCGAGAGCGCTATGAAGTCGTGTGTGTGCCGGTCGATGTGGTCCAACACCTTTTGCTGCGCGCGCGCCGCCGGTTCTCGGTAGGTCCGACGCAGCTCGGTCTGGCTTGTGACACCCATGTTTGCTCCTCCTAGGAATGAGACGCTCTGACGGTAGCCGTTCCTTGCCTTGGGACGTACTGCTGTGATGTGGTGGCGTTGCGGTGTGGGTGGTGCTAGTCGGTGAAGACAACGTTTCCTTGTGCTTCGCGGTTGGCTAGGCCTGTGCTCCAGGTGAGGGCGAGACCGAGTTGGTCCTCGTTGCCGACAGACAGTGTGACCGTAGCCATGGTTTGGTCGCCCGATAGGAAGATGAACAAATTCTCACCGATTTTGCCGTCGCGGACCGGAGTCAGGAGGACCATCAGGCTGCCGCCGGGGATGCAGCTGAGGCTGACCTCGAAGTCGACCGATTGGTCGCCGCGGCTGGCGGTGGGGCTGCTGATCAGGAGCGTCGGACGGTCGGCGCAGGCGGTCAGGACCGGCTCGTC